>NZ_BSPX01000029.1:0-52922 GCF_030161255.1 Zoogloea oryzae | reverse complement strand
CCGTCTGCGCCGCCGCTGGCCGCGCCCACCGCGCCGCCCCAGCGCCCCGCCCGTGGCGTCGCCCGGGCCTACGCGATGGATGGCGCCACCTTCTATCAAAGCGGTCGCAAGTACCGGGTGCAGGGGCTGGATGCCCGTGATCCCGGGATGAGCTCGGAGCACGCCACCCAGCGCCTGCAGCGCGCGCTGGATGCGGGCAACCTGACTGTCGAGCCGGTTGAGGTCGATCCGTCCGGCCATACCGTGGCGGTGGTGCGCGTGAATGGCCGCAACGTGGCCGACACCGTGCGCGGCGCCAACTGAGCGCGCAATGAACAACGGCCCTTCGCGGGGCCGTCTGCTCGGAATGAACAACGGGGCCTTGCGGCCCCGTTTGTTTTTTGTCTGCCCTTACATGGCGACGAGGGACTGGCGACCCCACCAGTCGGCGCCGGGGGAGAGCTCGATGGGCTCGCGCACGGCGGCGGCCTCGACGCACAGCATCCGGCGGAAGCCGTCGGCCGGCATGTCGGCGAGCCTGGCGCATTTGTCCACCCACGGGTTCCACACCACCACGTCGGGGAAGTTCTCGGCGTGGATGCCCATCGCGCGGTCATCCTCGCGCACCAGGATGGTGGCCGGCGCCTGGTGGTAGATGCGGTCGATCTCGTCGTCGACCATCACGCCGACGCCGGTTTCCTTCTTGAGGGTGCCGCCGTCGGCGGTGTCGGTGTAGTCCAGCCCGCGCAGGCCTTCGATGCGCAGGGATTCCACCTCGCGCACCTTGAGGTAGGTGTGCAGCGCGGCGGTGAAGCTGAGCGGGGCCTTGCCGGTGTTGGTGACTTCGAGCTCCATGTCGAGTCGGCCGCCGCCGATGGAGACACTCATCTCGGCGGCAAAGGCGTGGGGCCACAGGGCGCGGGTGTCGGCGTTGTCTTCGAGGCGCAGGGTGACGACCACGTAATCCTTGCCGGCGCGCTGGTTGGCGAGCGTCCACAGGCGGTTGCGGGCAAAACCGTGGGCCTTGAGCGGGCCGTTGCCGGCGAATTGCGGAAAGCACACCGGCACGCCGCCGCGGATGGCGGTCTGGCCGTCGAACACGGCTTTGGGGCTGAGGTAGAGGCGGTCTTCGCCGCCGGCGGGCGTCCACGACAGCACCTGGGCGCCGTGGAGGCTGACGAGGGCGACGGCGCCGTCGGGCGTCTGCAGCTTGAGGACGGGCTGGCCGTGGAGTTCGGCCGTTTCGATCTGGTCGGTCATGATTCTGCGGGGCCCTGCCTGGGCCCGGGAGAGGTTACAGAGGGCGCGATGATAACGCGGCCACTTCGGCGTGGCGGAAGCAGTCGGTGGTGTGGTCGTTCACCAGCCCGGCGGCCTGCATGAAGGCGTAGCAGATGGTGGTGCCGACGAAGCGGAAGCCACGCTGCTTGAGGGCCTTGCTGAGCGCATCGGACAGCGGCGTGCTGGCCTGGGCGTCGGCGAGGCTGGCGAGGCGGTTCTGGATCGGCTGGCCATCGACGAAGCGCCACAGCCACGCGTCGAAGCTGCCGAACTCGGCCTGGATGGCGAGAAAGGCGCGGGCGTTGTCGATGGTGGAGGAGATCTTGAGGCGGTTGCGGACGATGCCCGGGTTGGCCATCAGCCGCGCCTGATCGGCGTCGGTGAAGCGGGCGACGACGGCCGGGTCGAAGTTGGCGAAGGCTTTGCGATAGCCTTCACGCTTCTTGAGCACGGTGAGCCACGACAGCCCGGCCTGGGCGCCTTCGAGGGTGAGGAGCTCGAAGAGCGCCTGGTCGTCGTGGAGCGGCACGCCCCATTCGGTGTCGTGGTAGGCCTGGTACAGGGGATCGGCCCCGCACCAGGCGCATCGCACGAGGGGCGCGCCGGCCACCATCAGCCTTGCAGGTTGAGGATGCCGTGCTTGACGGTGTTGTCCTCGGGGTCGTTGGACAGCACGAAGCCCAGGCTGGCGACGAACTTGAGCATGCGCTCGTTGTTCGACAGGAAGATGCCGGTCATGGCGCTCAGGCCGCGGGCGCGGGCGGTCTCGATGAGCACGCCCATCAGCCGGCGGGCGAGGCCGCGGTGCTGCCAGTCTTCGGCCACGACGATGGCGAACTCGCAGGTTTCGCCGTCGGGGTTCACCGCGTAACGGGCCACGCCGATCTCCTCCTCGACACCATCCTCTTCGATGATCGCCACGAAGGCCATCTCGCGGTCGTAGTCGATCTGGGTGAGGCGGGCGACCATCGCCGGGGGCAGTTCGCGCATCGTGTTCATGAAGCGCAGGTACTTGGTCTCGGGCGACAGCTTGCGGACGAACTCGACTTCGAGCTCGGCATCTTCGGGCTTGATCGGGCGGACGGTGATGTCGCCTTCGGGCATCGAGATGCGGGTGATGAGGTGCGACGGGTAGGGGTGGATCGCCATGTGGTCGTAGCGATCGGCCGTCGGGGCGATGTTGTCCACCACGATGCGGGCATCCACCGCCACCGCGCCGTGCTCGTCGACGATCAGCGGGTTGATGTCCATCTCGCGGATCCACGGAAGCTCGCAGACCATCTCGGAGATGCGCAGCAGCACGAACTCCAGCGACTCCATGTTGATCGGCGGCATGTTGCGGTATTCGCCGAGCAGGGTGGCCACGCGGGTGGACTTGATCAGATCCTGCACCAGATAGCTGTTGAGCGGCGGCAGGGCGACGGCGCGGTCGGCCTGGATCTCGACGTGGGCACCGCCTTCACCGAAGGTGATCACCGGCCCGAAGATCGGGTCGCGGAAGGCGCCGACCATGAGCTCGCGGCCGTAGGGCTTGACGACCATAGGCTCGATGGCGACGCCGTTGATGATGGCGTCGGGGCGCTTGCGCTTCACATCCTCGAGGATTTCCTGGTAGGCGGAGCGCACCGCGGCGAGGCCGTTGAGGTTGAGCCGCACGCCGCCGGTGTCGGCCTTGTGGGTGATCGACGGGGAGTCGATCTTCATGGCCACCGGCAGGCCGAGCTCTTCGGCCAGCACCATGGCTTCGGTTGCGGAGCGGGCGACGACGGTTTGCGCGATGGGAATGCGGAAGGCCGCCAGCAGGGCCTTGGATTCCATCTCGTTGAGGTTCTTGCGGCGCTCGGAGAGGGCGGTCTCGATGACCAGCCGGGCGCTCTCGACGGACGGCGGGTTGAGGTCGGACGACAGGGACGACGGCGTCTGGACCAGCAGCTTCTGGTTGCGGTAGTAGGCCGAGATGTGGCCGAAGAGCTCGACGGCGGGCTCCGGCGTGCGGAAGGTGGGGATGCCGGCGGCTTCGAAGATGTGGCGGCCTTCGCGCACCTGCTCTTCACCCATCCAGCAGGTGAACACGGGTTTGTCGGCGTTGCGTTCGACGTCGATGATCTGCTGGGCCACTTCGGTGGGCGAGCACATGGCCTGCGGGCACAGCATGGTGAGCACGCCTTCGACGTTCTCGTCCGCCAGCACGATCTCGAGGGACTTGCGGTAACGCTCGGCGTCGGCGTCGCCGATGATGTCGATGGGGTTGGTGTGCGACCAGGTGGGCGGCAGGATCTCGTTGAGCTTGGCGACGGTGGCGTCGGACAGGGTGGCGAGGGGAATGCGCAGGTCGGCGGCACGGTCGGCAGCCATCACGCCCGGCCCGCCGCCGTTGGTGATGATGGCGAGGCGGTTGCCGCGCGGACGGAAGTGCGAGAACAGCGCGTTGGCGGCAGCGAACAGCTGGCCGAGGTTGTACAGGCGGATCACGCCGGCGCGGCGCAGGGCGGCGTCGAACACCGCGTCTTCGCCGACCATCGCGCCCGAGTGCAGCAGCGCGGCGTGGGAGCCGACCGGGTGACGGCCGACCTTGATCAGCAGCACCGGCTTGACGCGGGCGGCTGCGCGCAGGGCGCTCACGAAGCGCCGCGCGTCCTTGATGCCTTCGACGTACAGGAAGATGCTTTCGGTGCGGGAATCCGACACCATGTATTCGAGGACTTCACCGAAGTCGATGTCCACCGAGGTGCCCAGCGAGACGACCGACGAGAAGCCGACGTTGTTGGGGCGCGCCCAGTCGAGGATCGCCGAACAGAGGGCGCCGGACTGGGAGATGAGGCCGATGGAGCCCTTGGTGGCGCCGCCGTGGGCGAAGCTGGCGTTGAGGCCGAGCTCGGGGCGCAGCACGCCCAGACAGTTGGGGCCGAGCAGGCGGATGCGGTGCCGGCGGGCGTTCTCGATGGTGTTCTTCTCGAGCATCTTGCCCCGGGGGCCGGCGTCGGAGAAGCCGGAGGGGATCACGACCACCGACTTGGTGCCGGCGCGGCCGCAGGCGTCGACGATGGCCGGCACGCGGTCGGCCTTGGTGGTGATGATCGCGAGATCGAGCCGCTGGGGGATGTCCTCGACGCTCTTGTAGCAGGGCACGCCCAGGACTTCTTCGTATTTGGGATTGACGGCGAACAACTTGCCCTTGAACCCCGCCTCCAGCATGTTGCGGACAACCACGTTGCCGAGGGAGTTTTCCCGTTCGGTGGCACCGATGACGGCCACGGACCGGGGTTCGAAGAGGGGGGTGAGGTAGTGTCGTTCGTTCATGATGGATGCTCGGTTAGTGCAATTCGGTTGGTCTGCTGGGGCGACCATGACCCTTGCCGTAGCCGCAGATATTCTTATCGTCAGTTAACAGTCGAATTTTAACCCGCAAGAATGCTGCCGGATATCGGTAAAAGTGCCGATGTATTGCGATGCACAACATTAGTTGTGACTTATATCAACGCTTTTGAATTCAGGCTGTTGCGCAGCAGCAACGGTTTGGCTGCCGCACAACACCCGGAGGTGCCGGATCAGTGGCAGAGCGTGAAGAAGAAGCTGGCGCCCTGGTCGGGGGTCGACTGGGCCCAGACGCGCCCTTCGTGGCGCTGGATGACGCGCTGGACGGTGGCGAGGCCGATGCCGGTGCCGGCAAATTCGCTGATGCCGTGCAGGCGGTGGAAGGGGAGGAACAGCTTGGAGGCGAAGGTCATGTCGAAGCCCGCGCCGTTGTCGGAGACACAATAGACGATCTGCCGGTCGCGCATCTCGGCGTGGAAGCGGATCTGCGCCACGTCGCGGCGGCTGGTGAACTTCCAGGCGTTGCGCAGGAGGTTTTCGAGCGCCACGCGGATCAGCGCGCGGTCGGCGGCGGCGACGAGGTTGGGCTCGACGTGGATCTCGATGGCGCGTTCCGGGTCTTCCTGGCGCAGTTCGGTGAGGATCTGCTCGACGATCTGGCTGAGGTTCACCTGCTCGCGCTTCATGGCCTGGCGCGTGAGGCGGGCCAGGTCGATGAGGTCGTCGATGAGCCGCGCCATCTTCTGCGTGGCGATGCGGATGCGGTGGAGGTATTCGCGGCCGGTTTCGTCGAGGCGCGGGGCGTAGTCCTCGGCGACGATCTGGGCGAAGCCGTCGATGGCCCGGAGCGGCGCCCGCAAGTCGTGAGAGACCGAATACGAGAAGGCTTCGAGCTCGCGATTGGAGGCTTCGAGTTCGGCGGTGCGCACGCGCACGCGGGCTTCGAGCTCGAGGTTGAGGTTGCGCTGGGACTGCTCGGCTTCCTTGCGGGCGGTGATGTCGTCCAGCGTGCCGGAGCTGCCCACCACGTGGTCGTAGGTGTCGCGCAGGGGGCGGATGGTGGCCTCGACCCAGCGCAGGCCCTCGGAGTGGGTGCGCAGGCGGAATTCGAACTGGGCGATGTCCTCGTAGCCCTCGCGGATGCTGCGCAGGTGCTGCTCGACCCGGCTGCGGTCTTCGTCGGCGACGAAATCCAGCAGGCTCTGGCCGATGGACAGCCGGCCGTCGAAGCCGGTGGTGTGGCGCCAGGCCCGGTTGAGGAAGGTCACGCGACCTTCGCCGTCGGTCTGGAAGAGGATCTCGTTAACCGACTCGACCACGTCCCGGTACATGGCGCGGCTCTCGCGCAGCACCTGCTCGGCCGACAGCCAGCGGGCCACGTCACGCAATACATAAAGCACCGCCGGCTGGCC
The DNA here is from genome assembly GCF_030161255.1 of Zoogloea oryzae. NCBI lineage: Bacteria > Pseudomonadati > Pseudomonadota > Betaproteobacteria > Rhodocyclales > Zoogloeaceae > Zoogloea > Zoogloea oryzae. The sequence continues at coordinate 46,935 of NZ_BSPX01000029.1, read as the reverse complement.
GTCGAAGCGCATCCGCACGCCGGTGGCTTCGGCGTTGATGCATTCGCCGTCGAGGCGCTGGTAGCGCAGGGGCAGCGGGGCGAGGCCGGTCTGCTCGGGGTTGGCGGCAAACTGCTGGAGCCGCGCGGCTTCCATCGCCCGGTCGTCCGGATGGACGAGGTTGAGCATCTCGATGCCTTCGAGCGCGCGGGTGTCGTCGGCGGCAAACAGGCGGCGGCTGGCGGCGTTGGAGAGGTGGATGCGCCCGTCGATGCACACCAGGGTAGCCTCGGGCGATAGCTCGAAAAGCTGGCGGTAGCGCTCCTCGCCGGCGCGGCGGGTGTCGAGGGTGTCGCGCACCGCGGAGATGTCCTCGACGACCACCGCGAAGGACGGCGGCGTGTCGTCGCGGCCGGGGATCAGCCGGACGGATTCGCGGCACCACAGCATGCTGTCGTTGGCGCAGTGGTAGCGCACGTCGCGGCTGTAGTGGTCGATCTCGCCCGTGAGGCAGCGGGCCCGCAGGGCCTTGCCGGCGGCGGCGTCTTCGGTGCTCATCACGGCGTCGAGGGCGGCGCCGGCGAGGGCTTCGGCCGGCTGGCCCAGGAAGGCGGCGAGGGCGGCATTGACCTGCAGCCAGCGGTCATCCACCGAGATCCGCCCGACATTGGCCGGCGCGTGCTCGAAGAGCGCGCGGAACAGGGCTTCGTCCCGCTGCAGCTGCTCGCGGGCGACGACCCGATCAGTGATGTTGCGGGTGGTGCCGCAGTAGCCGGCGAACACGCCCCGGTTGTCGAACACCGGAATCCCCGATTCGCTCAGCCAGATCGCCCGGCCGTTGCGGTCGCGGCGGCAGAACACCAGATTGGAGAAGGGCTCGATCTGCTTGAGCTGGGCGATGTGCTCGGCCCACGGGGCTTCGTCCGGGGATTCGCCGGGCAGCTCCCAGCGCCGGTTGCCGATGGCGTCCTCGGCGGCCAGGTCGGCCAGGTGGCCGGAGCTGGCGGTGATCGCGGTGTAGCGCAGGTTGGCGTCCTGCTCCCAGTAGCCGTCGGTGCTGTAGGCGATGAGGGCGTGGATGCGCTCTTCGTTGCGTTCGAGGTTGGCCGACAGGCGTGCGCGGTCGGTGACCTCGCGGCCGATGCCCCGGTAGCCCTGGAACTGGCCGGCGGAATCGAAGATCGGTCGGCCGCGAAGTTCAAGGTAGCGCACCTCGCCCGTCGCACTGCGGCGCGTCAGCGTGACGGCGATCGGTCCGTGCCGGCCCAGGCTTTCCTGGTGGGCGATGGCGAAATCGGGCGGCAGCTCGGGGACGATCACCTCTTCCCAGCTGCGGCCGATGGTGTCGGGCGGGATGATGCTGGGCGGGGTCGGGGCGTCGGGCACCGGCACGAAGCGCAGCGTGGCGTCGGTTTCCCACGGCCAGTCGGAGGCGATCTCGACGAAATCCCGCCACGGGGTGGTTGGCACACCCGGCGGCATGGGGCGGGGCGGCATCGCCGAAAGCGGTGGCGCACCCGAGACCGACAGGGGGGCCGGCGCCGGCGGCGGCACGGGGCGTGGGCGGGAGATGCGGCCGAGGAGCAGGCCTGCTGCCAGCCCGCCGCCGGCCACCAATAGATAGGGCAGGGAAGTCTGGATGCTGAAGTCGCCCGCCCCGCCCGCGGCGGCAAGAACGACGGGCGCGTAGGCACCTCCCGCAGCGAGCAGAAAGGGGAGGGCTGCCCGACGGAGCAGCGGAGAGGCGGGACGGAAGAGCATCAATACATATTATCTGCGCCACGAATGCATTTTTCGCAGCCCAACTCGCCATCGAGCATGCGGCGTGACACGGAGTGTGTAAAATTTCTCCAAACGGCTATCAGGCACGGACAGGCTGCCGCGGCAGTGGTTCAGAAGCGTTTCAGAAAATTTTTTGATTTTCTGTTTGACTGATAGGAAGAGGCTATGTATTATTCGCGCCTCTCGGGGTGTAGCGCAGTCCGGTAGCGCGCTTGCTTTGGGAGCAAGATGTCGGGAGTTCGAATCTCTCCACCCCGACCAAAGCTTGACCCCGGTGCCCGCGGCGATCTGCCCGTAGCTCAACTGGATAGAGCACCGGCCTTCTAAGCCGGGGGTTACAGGTTCGATTCCTGTCGGGCAGGCTCAGACAATTTGGTTTCAGGTTGGCGACGCAAGTCGATGACCTTCAGTGGCGGCATTAGCTCAGTTGGTAGAGCACTGGATTGTGATTCCAGGTGTCACCGGTTCGATCCCGGTATGTCGCCCCAAGCAACACAGCGAAAGCCCCGAGAAATCGGGGCTTTCTGCTTTTCAGCGCTGCCGTTCTCCCTCGCGCCTTCTCGCCAGCCCGGATTCTGGCCGTCTTCGGTGACCGCCGGGTGACTGGCGTCGCGACGACGAGGCCGCGCGATACGCCAGTCCTGCGGCCGGGCGGGGTTCTTTCCCGCGCCACGGCCCGGCGCGAGCCCTGCCGCTCAGTTCCCCTCCTCAGCTTCCAGTCCCTTGATCCGACGGTAGAGCGTGCGCTCGCTGATGCCCAGCCGCGTGGCCAGCGCCTTGCGTGAGCCGGTGTGGTTGCGCAGGGCGGCGGCGATTTCCTCGTCGCTGGGCGCGGCGGTTTCGGGCGTGAGGGCGGGCGCTGCTGGCAGGTTGCCGCGAGTGAGGTCGTCATCCATGGCGGTGGCGGCGGGCTGCAGGAGTTCGTCGGGCAGGTGGTTCGGCATGATGGTGTCGCCGTCGCACAGCAGGCTGGCCCGTTCGAGGATGTTGCGCAGCTCGCGCACATTGCCCGGGTAGTCGTAGGCGACGAGGCTGGCCAGCGCTTCGGGGGCGATGCGCAGCTTGCGCTCCGGCGCCACGCGGCCCAGGAGCACCTCGGCGAGCAGCGGGATGTCGTCGCGGCGGTTGCGCAGGGGCGGCAGGCCGATCGGGAAGGCATTCACGCGGTAGAACAGATCCTGGCGGAACTGGCCGTTCTCGACGAGGGTCTTCAGCGGGCGGTGGGTGGCGGAGATCAGCCGGATGTCGGCGCGGATGAGTTCGGTGCTGCCTACCCGCCGGTAGGTGCCGGTTTCCAGCAGGCGCAACAGCTTGACCTGCATGGTGAGCGGGATGTCGCCCATCTCGTCGAGGAAGAGCGTGCCGCCGCTGGCGGCTTCGACGAGCCCGATCTTGCGGGTGTTGGCGCCGGTGAAGGCACCTTTTTCGTGGCCGAAGAGTTCGCTCTCGAACAGGGTTTCGGTGAGGCCGGAGCAATCCACCGCGACGAAGGGCCGGTCGGCGCGCCGGCTGGCGTCGTGGATGGCCTTGGCGGCGAGTTCCTTGCCGGTGCCGGATTCGCCCTGCAGGAGCACGGTGGCCTCGGATGGCGCGACCCGGGCGACCAGCTCGAGCATCGCCCGGAAGGCCTGGGAGCGGCCGATCAGGCCCTTGTCGTCGGCAAACCCGCGGGCTACCGGCAGCGGTTCGAGCTTCTCGATGAAGTAGGCGATCTCGCCCTGGGCGTCGCGCACCGGCGACAGCTCGATGTTCTCGTAGCTCTCGCCCGACGAGGTGTGGTGCAGATGGACGACCCGCTCCCGCTGGCCGGAGATCAGGCTGCGCGCCAGCGGGCAGGATTCGCCGGCCTGGTCGCAGGGCACCGGGTAGCGGTGCGAGACCTCGTAGCACTTGCGCCCGATGAGATCCTCCGGCCGCCCGCAGTTGGCCCGGTAGGCCGCGTTGGCCGCCAGGATGCGGTAGCTGCGGTCGCACAGGATGTGGGGCTCGGGCAATGAGTCGAGGAAGGAGACGAGCTCGGGCAGGGGATGGACGCTGGCGGTCATGGGGAGGCTTCTGCCAAGTAGACTGCCAGATGCTGTCATGGGGGTGTCTGGCGGTCAATCGGTGTCATCACGGAGATTCCGCGGCGCCCAGCAGGTGACTGTGAAAAAAGGGATTTCCGGGCCCGGCGCGGGTTGGCACGGGGCTTGATTGGGTTTGCACATCGGGGGTGAAAGGCGGCAGGCTATGGCGTTGCTGATCCAACCCCTTTCATCTGCCCTCAAGAGGAGAGCCGTTTGATGATGACCCGCTTGTTTCGATCGTTTCGGGCGCTGTTCGTGCTGGGTGCGCTGCTGCTTGGCATGGGGGCCATGGCTGCGCCGCTCGCCCCGGGTGCGGTTTTTCCGGTGCTGAACCTGGAGGATCAGCACGGCAAGGTGCTGGCGGTGCCGGCTGGGACGCGGGTGGTGCTTTTTGCCGCTGACAAGACGGCGAGTGATCTTGCCAACGCCTTGCTGGCGGCTCAGCCTGCTGGCGTGCTGGATCGGCTGCAGGCGGCCTATCTGGCCGACATCAGCGCGATGCCCGCGGTGATCACCCGCATGTTCGCGCTGCCTGCCCTGCGCGCGCTGCCTTTCCGGGTGGGGCTCGCGCGGGACGCGTCGCTGCTGGCCGATGTGCCACGTCAGCGCGGCGCGGTGTCGGTGATCCGGCTGTCCGAGGGGCGGGTCGATCGCATCGATTTCGCCAGCGACGAGGTGCAGCTCAGGTCGGCCCTTGGCCTTCAGTAGCGTTTTGCGGAGCCCTGCCATGCGCTGGAAATCCTGTTCGCACCGGCTGGGACATGCGGCGTGGGGCGCTCCGGTTGGTGCAGAACGCCGACTTCGCGCCTCAGATCCAGGCCGAGCGGAGCCACCGCGGACCTGGCCGTAATTTCAGACGGGTTCCCGTCTGCTGAAGGGCTGGCACAACAGCGGCCTGTCGCCACGCCCGAAGATGAATCCGGAAGAGATGTATCGCCATGAACCCGACTGAGTTGCCATCCATCGAGCCCACGCCCATGAATCAAGCTGCTGCACCATCCCACTCCCTCGCCCACCTGCCGGTGGCGCTGTTTTCCACCGTGATGGGCATTGCCGGTCTGGCCCTGGCTTGGCAGAAGGCTGCCCGCCTGCTTGGCTGGCCGGCAGCCGTTGGGCAGGGATTGGTCTGGGTGGCGAGTGCCGTGTTTGTCGTGGTGGCCTTCGCCTACCTCGTCAAATGGCTGCGTCATCCGGATGCGGTGCATGCCGAGCGGGCGCATCCGGTGAAGATGAACTTCGTGCCCACTATTTCGATCGGCATCCTGCTGCTCGGTGTCGCCTGGCAACCGGTGGTGCCAGCGTTCGCCAGCGGGGTGTGGGCGGTTGGTGCTGCGCTGCATCTGGCGCTCACGCTGATCACGATGAGCGCCTGGATCCACCATACCCACTTCGAGGTGCAGCATCTCAACCCGGCGTGGTTCATCCCGGTGGTGGGCAACATCATCGTGCCGTTGGGCGGCGTGCATTTTGCGCCGCTGGAGTTGTCGTGGTTCTTCTTCAGCATCGGGCTGGTGTTCTGGATCGTGCTGCTGGCGGTGGTGATGTACCGGCTTTTCTTCCATGCGCCGCTGGCCCTGCGTCTCACAGTAAAGCGGCTTTGAAAACTGGACGGACTGATGATGATTTCAGGACGCCAATTTCAGGCTGAAAGCCGCTGATTTCTGGACGCGCATTTCTACCACGTCCGAAGCCCCTTCATAGCGCTTTCGAAAGCGCTTCAATCCGCCTGCAGGCGACATCGAAGTAGTGGGGCGACTTCTCCACCCCGATGAACTTCCGCCCACTCTGGAGGGCTGCCACGCCGGTGCTGGCTGACCCCATGAACGGGTCGAGCACCACCCCGCCCGGGGTACATGCAGCCACCAGCCCTTCCATCACCTCCACCGGCTTACCCGTCATGTGCAGCTTTTCCTTGGCCACCACCTTCTTGGTGATGAAGCCGGGGAACGGTCCGGCATCATCCCGCTGATGGCAGGGGCCATTGGTGCCCCAGACCACGTACTCGCACTGGTGCCGGAAATAGCCCTTATGAGGCGCACGGCTGGCCTGGGTCTTATCCCAGGGCACCAGACCGCGCCAGACAAAACCGCCGCCCTGGAAGACATCGGTGCAGGCCGGGAGCTGGCGCCAGTCGGTGAAGACCATCACGTAGGCGCCGGACTTGAGGTGATCGCGGGCGGCAGACATCCACAGCGTCATCCAGTACGCCCAGGAGCGGGCGTCGAGGTGGTCGCCGGTGAAGTCGACGTTGTGGGCGAGTCCTTCGAACCCGCTGCTCACATACTTCCGCCCGGCAGGCTGGGCGCGGTCGCTACGATGCAGCCCACCGCTGCTGTACGGCGGGTCGGTGATCAGGGCGTCGACGGGGGTGTCGAGCTCCTGGAGAACGGCAAGGGCGTCGCCGCGGTAGAGCGTGGCGTCGCCGATCTGGACCTTCTCGATAGCCATCGAGTCACCACCCCACAGCGAAGTAAGTTCCGCCTCGCATGTTGATACCCCCCGTGAACAACTGAAAGCCCAGGCGGGTTCGGTTACGGACAAAGGCTTTGAACAGGGTCGCATCGTCCGTATCACTATCGATCGATGGAACGATACTTAACAAGGCATTCGGGAAGGGCGTTCCGAAGGTTATGTTCTGGTTTCCACCAACCGCCGCGAGCGGGCCCCATTGGTGAATTATCCGGCGGCCGGAGGCATCAGGCGGAAACTGGTAGTACCCCTGGTCGGCCGTGTTAAAAACCACGGCATCATTGCGCCAGAATTGCGTCGAGTCGTAGCCGTCCAGCGTATCCGCATTGGTCGCTCCGGCTGCCCCCGAACCGATCATCGCAATGATCGCGTCTCGAAGCTGCGTTTCCGACCCGCCGTTGAGGACGAGGCCAGCCCCGACGATCACATTGCAGACTTCCTCCTGCAAGCCATTAAGCCACGACGCAGTGATTTCCGTAGGCGGCCTGCTCGTGGCCACATCCTCGGAGACAAAGCGCCCCCCCACATGGCCAGCGCCATCAATTCGTTTCATGATTTTCCTCTCCACCGATGCCGGTGATGTCTTCGAACCAAAGTTGAACGTGGGCCTGCTTGAAGGCCCGTAGTGCGGCGGCAAGTGCCACCAGATTGACCACGCCCCGGTAGTAGCGCACACGAAGCGCCAGGCGCGCACCGCTCCCCCAGCAGCCGTCGCCCACGTGGCTGCCCACGCGCAGGGGTTTGAAGGTGAGGTGATCGACCTGCACCAGGGGAACGGTGAAGGTGGCCGGGCTATGGCTCCACAGGCGGTCACCCACGTGGCTGCCCACGCGCAGGGGCTTGCGCACGCCTTCGACGGTGCCCGCCACGGCAGCAGCGGCCACGGCCTGGTAGGCCGAAATGTGGAAGCTGGCGCCACCCGGGTGATGGGCCTGTACGGCGCTGGCCAGGATGGCCGACGGGGCGGCAGCAATGCGGGCCAGCTCCTGGCCGGTGGCCAGCATCAGGGAGTCGCCAACGCCCCCAACCGGCCATTCCCAGGCGGCGCCGGGCGGGAGCAGTGCCTGCAGGGAGTCGGCGAAGTCGCGGGCCGTGTAGGCCTTGAGAGTCAGGCTCATGCTTACACCCAGGTGAGGGACGGAAGGCCGAAGATTTCGCCCGGGCCAAGGGCAATGTCGGCGGTGGGCGCCAGGCGCTCGTACTGGCTGGTGACGGTGGCCACGGCGGCGTCGAGCTCGGCCAGGGTGAGCACCGACGCCTCGGCCGAGTTGGCGAAGATGGCGGTGACCAGCGCGGATTCGATGGCGGCCCGAGTGGGGGCCGAATCGACCACCGGCGACAGATCGAGGGCGATCGGCACCGGGGTGGCGATGGGGCTGGCCACGCGCACGTCGGCACCAGCCGGGGCACGCATGGCGATGTAGTCGCGCACGTCCGTGAGCACGGTGTCGGTGGGCAGCCGGCTGGGCAAGGCGTTGCAGATCGGGCGCACCAGCACCGTGCCGAGCCCCAGGGCGCCGGGCTGCACCAGGGCGCCGGTGACGCTGGGGTGGGCGCTCTTGGCCCACCACCGATAGTCCGCCGCACGGCCGCCAGATCGCCCCCCATCTGCCACCACCGTGGCCCACTCGTCCGCCACCCGGATGCGCCAGTCGTCGAGGCTCTCCAGCTCGGCGCCGCCGCTGATGCCGCCCACCATCACGGTGGCTGAACCCGTCACGCCGGCAATCGGGTTGGTGGCGGTGAGCACCTGGCCGACAGAGAGGTTTCCAGCCTCGCCGGCAACCTGGCAGCGCACCAGCACCCGGGCGCCGGTGGCGGTGATGGTCGCGGCTTCGGTCACCTCATAGGCCAGCCCGTTGGGGCCGCTGAAGCTGTCGCCGGCCAGCACCACGGCGCCGGTGGTGCCGGTGGCCAGAATCGCCCCTTCGGCCGGCACGGCTTCGAGGCGGGTCACGCCGTAAAGCGCGCCCCAGGTGGACAGCATCTCCAGCTCGCAGGTAAGCGGCGATGCCTGGGCGGCGATCCAGTCGAGGTAGCCGTGCTGGCCGTGGCACGCGCGGGCCCAGGCAGCAACCAGCGGGCCGCGGAGAGAGGCCGGAAACGCACCCAGATCGACGTCGATCCGGGCCTGCAGCTCGGCAAAGGTGGGGCGCTCGTAGCTCATAGGGGCACTTCCATAACAATCCGGCGCCCAGCGTAAAAGCCGGTGATCTTGAGCACCAGGGAGGAAACGCCTGAAGCGCTGGCCGCCTCCTGGACATCCACGCCGGTGATGCTGTGGGCCTCCAGTGCATCCCGCACCATCTCGATGGCTTCGCGCCTGGCTGCGCTGCCCAAGGGCTGGCGGCGCACGTGCCACAGGCCGGACCCGGCCTCGGCATCCGCCCACCAGCCACGGCGCTGGTAGCGGTCAGGCTCGCGCCTTGCGGGGGCTTCGGCATCTGTGAAGAGCGCGGCGTAGACCAGCGTCTCCACCGCCGGACCATCGCCCTGGGCGGGGTCGTAGAACGCAAGGTCGAAGCGGCCGTTGTCGATCTGCACCAGGCGCAGGGAGTAACCGTCGAAGGGGGTCGGCGCCGCCACTGCAACGGACGGGGAAACCAGCTCGGTGCGGGTGAAGATGGTCAGGCGGTTTTCCGCGACTACCGCACAGAGACCCTTGTCGGCATATAGAGACGGGTTGGCGAACCCATTGCCCGTTGGCTTCTCCGCCCCCTCAAAGAACTTCACCAGGCGCAGCACCCCATCAGCGCCGATCCGGAAAAGCTGCAGCTGCTGCGCTGACATGCGCACGTTCCACACATGCGTCAGATCCGATTCGATCATGCCGCACTCGTCGCTTTGACCGCTTGAGCCCGGGCCGAACTTGTACTCGTACCACGGCGCCTCGATCGTGCCGCCGGAGACCGCCACGAAAGCCGTGCCCGTCCAGCGCACGATGTGCCACTGATCGCCCGTGCCGCTGCCGTAGATCGATCCAGCCGCAGCCGTCACGAAAAACAGGTGCTTGCCGTCAGGCGAGATGGTCGAGGTGAGGTACTGGCGCCCCGTCCCGACGGGCAGGGAGAGCGCAGTGGCGGTTCCCGACGTCGCCCCGACGCCCACGACAAACGCGCCGGAACCGATGATGACTCGAACGTCGCCAGCCCACAGGGTCTTACCGTCCCACATACGGCCAAGGGGCCAAGGCTTGCTGGTGCCCAGATTCCCCCATGCAGCTTCGGTCGTGTTGCGGGCCCGGCTTCCGCCGTACGCGCCATCAAACCCGAAGCCGTAGGTGGTGGTGTTTGTGCCCACCAACAGGCCATCCCTATCCAGGGAGTAGATACGCGGCTTGCCGATCACCTTCGTCCAGTAGGTGTCGAACGTGATCGGCAGGCCCGCATCCAGCACCCGCGCGAAGTAGTCGGCCATCAGATCACCCCCTCGGTGGTGGCGCCGCCCACGTGGTGGCGGTGGCCATCGCCCACGTCCTTGCCGTTCACCGTGAAGTCGCCGACCACGGCGGCACCGCCTGCCAGGCTTGCAGCGCTGCCGGCCGGGCCGAAGAAGCCCACGGCCTGGGCATGCCCCATCACCACCAGGTTGCCGCTGATCAGCACGTCGCCCGTGGCCTCCACCTTCGGAGCATCGACCCGCACCAAGGTGCTGGCCTTGATTTCGATTTCCCCCCCGGCCTTGAGGTGGACGTGGTTACCGTCGGCGTCATGGATGGCCACCTCGCCGCCCTGCAGGTCCATCTGATACCGCTTGTCGCCCACCACCAGGGCGATGCCGTGGGTGCGATCGCCGGCCGGGAACATCATGTAGGCCTCGCCACCCGTCGGGTGGTGGCTGAAGCCGTAGGGCATCGCATGGCGCACGTTGTCGAGCACCTCTTCGTCGAGTACTCGCACCTGCACCTTGCCCTTGCCGATACCCAGCACCTTGCCCTGGGCTACCAGCATCTGAAGCCGGCCCCAAACCTGTTGCAGCACGCTCATTTCTTCCGTCCTCTCACACCTGCGCCACGCTTGGCGCGCTTGGTTTCCTGCCCCATGAAGGCCTCACGGCTCATCACCTGCAAATGCGTCATCTCGCCGCCGTTGGCGTCGTAGCTGAAGGCCCGCTCACCGATCAGAAACGCCCCGTCGATGCCCTCGCGCGGGATCACCACACGCACCTGGGTGTTGATCGCCCACAGTCCGCCCGCGTGGCGCCAGCCCGGAACATCGAGCTCGATGCGGTGTGCCCGGGCCAGGCGGCGGTTGCGCTCCAGCTCGGCGCGGCTGCCGCAGCCGCCGGCCGTCTGGCCGTGGCGGTCGGCCACGATGTGCATGGGCCGGAAGTAGCTGATGCCGGGGTCTTTCACGGCCCCTTTCAGCGCGGCGCTGTTCTCAAAGTCGAAGGCCTTCACCACGTAGTCGGAGAAGCGCAGCTTGAATTCGTCGATCACCTCGTAGCTCTCGATGTGCTCGCCGTAGTTGAGCGTGGCCACCGGAGCGGCGTCGGTGGGCTTGGTGAGCACCAGGCCACCGTCGGCCGTTGGGTACAGCAGCAGGTTGGCGGCGCGGGCCGCGTTGATCAGGGCGTTGGCGGGCAGCTCGCATTGCATGGAGAAATGCGGCACCACGGCCGTATCCACATCCACACGCAAAGGCACTTTGAAGGTGGCAGAAAGGCGCTTTGCGATATCCCCCAGCTTCAGGCCCGACAGCGTCTTGCTGTACTGGCAATCGACCAGCTCGCGCCCCAGCGACCGGGCCTGCAGGCGGATGCTGTGGGTGGTGGCGCCCACCCGGCGGTTCAGCGCGTCGATGCGCACCGTGCTGGCCAGCTCGCCGTCCACAAGCACCTCCACCACGGTGTTGGCCGTCAGGCCCATGCTGTCGCCGATGCCCGGGCCGGCCGCGGCCAGCGTCACCGAGGCGCACAGGTCATCGACCGACTCCCGAACATCCACCTGCTGCCAGGCGCCGTAGCGCTTGCCGTCGAGGCGCAGCTCGATACCCGTATCAGCCATGGACGCGCCCCTGGACGAACAGCGGGTGGCGCACCCCGTTGGTGGCGTTGAACACGTCCTCGTCCGCATCCAGCCGGTGGGCCAGCACCACGGCCGGCGTGGCGCTCACCACGTCGCGCACCTGGGCAGGGTCCAAGGCCTGGCTGGCCAGCGCCTCGATCACCCCCGTGCGCAGCTCCCACGTGGTTTCGAACAGGGCATCGGGCATGGTGGGCAGCAGCACATCCAGCACGCCCACGGCGCCGGCCTGGGCGGCATCGCGGGCGGCGGCGGTGGTGTAGTCGGCCAGTGCGAGATCCACGGCCGCGGTGGCCACCATGCGGGCGCGCACCGTTGCCTCGCGGGCGGTGTTGCTGCCAGCAGGCACGGCCTCGGCCGCGGTGCGCTTGGCCACCTGGGCCAGCCGGGCCACCGCACGCACCCGCTGCGGGTCGGTCAGGCCCTGCACGTTGCCGATGGTGTCGGCCAGGCTGGCCAGCGCCGCCGCGTAACTGGCCGGAGTGGCCAGCAGGGTGGCCAGGTCGCCCTTGATGCCCTGGATTGAGCTGATCACCGTGCTGGCCTGCGCCACCGGCAGCGCCGTGAGGGCGATCACCGTGCGCAGGCCTTCCACGGCGTTGCTCACCTGGGAACGGAAGCGCGTCATCACGTCCAGCGGCATCGGCGCCAGGCTGAAGTCGGCGGCGATCGCATCGCGGGTGCGGCGCACCCGGTCGATCGCGGCATCCACCTTGTCCACGTCGGGCACGTAGGGCGCCCGGCCACCGGCCACGAAGTCGATGCTGACCGCCGCATAGCCCCCGCGCTCGTTGGATTCCGACACCGACCACTCCCGCGCCCGGGCCCACACCTTGCCCAGCCAGGGGTGGGTCAGCCAGTCCGCCACGCCCTCGGCCAGCAGGGCGAGGAAGCCGTTGCGCTCCCGGTCGTAGTCGGCGCCGATGAAATAGGCCACCACGCGCCACTCGCGGGCCTTGCCGCCCAGGTCTTCCACGATGGGTTCGTCGGCGCCGGGGAACTCATGCACCACCAGGCGCCGGCCGCCCTTGGCCTCGTGGCTGTCGGTCAGGAAGTCGAAGCCGCGGAAGCTCCCGCGCTGAAGTCGATCACGCCAGCTCATTGCGGTGCCCCCGACCAGATGTTGCCCGTATCCAGCTTCACGCCTGCCGGGCCGTTGGTTTCAACCGTCTGGCCCTGCAGCACCAGGCCAGGCGCCAGCCCTACGCGAATGTCCGCCTTCACGTTGGTGGGCTTCGGGTCTTTCTTCAGCAGATCGCTGATGCCCTGAATGGCCATCCCCAGGGCAGCGCCGCCGGCCGCCCCCACACCCGTGCCCAGGATCGGAACCACGCTACCCAAGGTCGCACCCATGCCCGCGCCAGAAAGCGCCGCGCTGCCGTAGCGGGCGGCCGTGCTCTCTTCGCCGTACATGGACGAAAGCACCGCGCCGCCCAGGCTCGCCCCGATCGCCCCCAGGCCCACCCCCTTGGGGATCACCGGAAGTCGAGCGGCCAGGCTTGAGGCAGTAGCAATGCCCGGGATCGACGAGACAGCCCGAAGCCCGGCGCCGGTGCCCATAACCCCCTGCAGCATGCGCAGGCTGGCCCAGCTGGTGGCCGCGCCCGCACCCAGGGCACCCGCCGTGATAGCGCCAGTGCCGAGGCCGGGGTACTTCTCGAGAACGGGCTGCACAGCGGTCAGGCCGTCGTTGATCGTATCCAGCGCCTGGCCTTTGGTTTCGGCCAGGCCCTTGGCCGCGGTCGCCTTGGTGTTCTCCCACGTTCCGCCCGCAGCCTCTTCCTTGCTGGCCAGGGTGCTGGTCTTCTGGGCGATGCGGGGGCCGATGTCCGCCTGCTCGTCGAGCTTGGCACGGCTCTCGCGGAAGGCCTGCAGGCCGCCCTTCTGGATCATGATCGACGCCGGCCGGCTCGCCTCCACGCCGAACAGCTTGTCCAGCACGTGCATGCGGTCGATGTCGGTCAGGGGCTTGAGCTTGTCCAGCTCGGAGAACATGTTCTCGAGGCCCTTGAACTTCCCGTCCTTGCCGTAGAAGTTGAGGTCGATGCCGTGCTTTGACAGCACCTCGCGGGCCTCCTTCGCCGCCTCGCCCTTGCCGCCCAGTCGTGCGTCGATCTGGCTGGTGCGCGAAAGCATCATGGCGAAGTTCGTGCCGAAGCTGGTGTTCTCCAGCCCGACCGATGCGGCAATCCCCTGCACGGCCAGCAAGTCGCGGGCGTTCTCCTTCCCGGTCAGCCCGAGTGTGTTGTAGGTCGGTGCCGCATACTGGGCCACGGCCCGGAAGTCATCCGGTGCAATCCCGTAGGCGTTCTTCGCCTTCTGCATCAGGTTGGCCATCTCGGGCAGGTCGCCATCTGCCAGGCCGTAGGCCTCGCGCATCTTGGCGATGGATGTCGCGCTCTGGTACTGGTCCATCTTGGCCAGCACGCCAAACTGAGCCGAGGCGGTCAGGCCGCCGCCCGTGATTGCAGAAAGCGGCATGCCCTGTTCGGAAAGGGCCGTGGCGGCAGACACGAAATCCTTGGTGCTGCCGGGCAAGGAATTACCCAGCGCCACCGCCTGGCGCATGATTTCCTTGTAAGCATCTTCAGGCACCACCCCGCCCTTGCGCATCAGCGCAATCCGCAAGTCCGCCTGGGCGGTTTCCAGATCCTTGGCTGCGGTTATCGGGTTGTTGGCGACGCGATAGGCCACGGCCGCGCCAGCTGCGCCAGCAGCACCAGCCTGCCCGATCTGCTCCATGCGCTGCAGGCGGCTCACCTCGCCCAGCTCGCGCTTCAGCTCGCGCACCTTAGCCAGGGTCGCGTCTTGCGCCCGGGCCATCTCACGGGCCGACAGCGCGCCAGATCGGGCCAGCGTCTGGTACGCCGCCTGGGTCTGCTGGATTTCCTGCCGAACCGTCCGCTCGGCGCGGATGCCGAGGGTCTCGCGGGCGTTGGCCATGTCCCGATACAGGCGCACATGGGTGTCGTGGGCAGCCTGCACGGCCTGGGTGGATTTGAGGGCTGCATCCTTGGCAGCCAGGGCCGTCTTGCTGGAGCCCTCCACCGCCACGTCGGCGGCTTTCTTGACGGCCTGCTCGACGGCCTTCAGGCCAGCGGCCGACCCATCCGTCGCGGTAAATACAATCCCGACCTTCGTCGTTGCGTCGCTCATCTCCAGCGCCCCGGGCTATTCAGAGCCTTGAGCATAGAGAGAGGCGGGGAAGACTTTCAGGCGGGAAATGATTTCCGCCACCTGGCGGGCGCTGAAATAGAAAAAGGGGCCGAAGCCCCTTTATCCGTCATTTGAATTTGCGTCCCTCGAATGGCGCTGCCAGCTCGGCCCATACAAACAGCTCGGACAGCGGCAGCGTCTTGATGTACCGCATGTCCTGGTGAAGCCCACGCGCCACCAGGGCGCAGGCCATCAGGACACGGGCACGTTTTTTTCGTCGCTCTCCGGCTTGATCAGTTCGGTGGCGATGCGGTCAGCCGCGCGGAAGTCAGCCACATGCAGGCGCTCGATCACGGCGGTATCGGTGCCGGTCAGGTTGGCAATCAGGTGGATCGTCTGGCGCGTGGGCCCCACTTCGTCGAATGCAAGCAGGTCGCCCGCGGTGGCGTACTCGCGGAAGGTGAGGCTATCCAGCGTCTTCTTGCCGATCGGGATGGGGTACTTGAGTGGGTGCTTTTTCATATCAGCGAAATCCTTCAGGGTCGGAATGGATGTGGAGCAGGCCCAGGCGGGCCAGCGTGTCGGGCCAGCTTTCGACGTCCAGGTCGGACACGTCGGACGCGGCGAGCACTGCAAGCAGCGTGGCCGGGTCGAGTCCGGCCGAGGTGGCAACGGCGGCGAGCGCATCGGGGTTGGCCAAGAGATCGGCGAAGTCCTGGTCGATGGGGCCAGAGCTTGCCCAGTGCGTGGCCGGCAACTCCCCGGACGCCGACAGCGGGACGGTGTACATGCCCGAACCACCGGCGCCGGCCAGGGCTTCGCATGCAGCGCGGGCGGCATCGACGAAGGGCGACGGGACGATGATGGTTCGATTGACCCAAGTCATTACGCTACCCGTCCCTTCTGGTTGAGATATCGCTCCACCCTAGCGAATGTGCCATCGTTCGCCGCCGCGCCGCGCAGCAGCAGGCCGTAGAGGCGGCCGTTGAACGGAAGCGATGATCCGGCGCGCCGGCCCAGGTAAAGCACCGCGTTGCCAAAGGCGCCTATGCCAATGCTTGTGGTTGAAGACGCTACCTGTACGCCATTCACGCGCAATGCCCGATACGACGCAGCGATGTCGGCGTAAGCAGAAACCAACAGGCCGACCGGCGCTGCAGACGTGGTATAGGACAGCCCACCCGTCAGCACCGTACCCTTCGCATTAAACCCCACGCTGGGCGTTCCGCTCGCGCCAGGGGCAAGCAGGACAAACGTGCCATTCGACGCCGAGTAGTCCGACGTCGATTCGAGAACGACGCCGAGCCCGGAGTCCGACAGACGGCGAATTGCCGCAGAAAGCATGAGCTTGTCCGTGCCGCTGAAATCGACGTTCGTCTGCAGGAAGTCATCCACGCCGTCCAATTTCAGGTACAGAGGGAAACCTGCGGTGTCGTATGTGGTGGCATCGACGACGCGCTGGTACTCAGGCAGCCCAATTCCATCACCAGCCTCGCGGAAATCCGAACGCCAGATATACATGGACTGGCCGACTGGAATGGCTCCGGTGCTTCCTACGTAAACAACTAGCGAGTCTGTGACGGAAACGCCCGACGTAATCTCGATCCTCAGCCGTTTCCAGCCATTGCCCATGTCGGTATTTGTGAACTTGCCGTACGTATCTGTTCGGTCAGATGCAGTAATTGTCCCCGCGAGCAAGTTCGTCGCGGTGGTTGCATTCCGCACCATGATCGTTGGGTTCCATGCCCCGGACTTGCACCAGACCGTAAGGACAGGATTCTTGTACCCCGTAAGGCCGGCCTTGCTCAATGCCGCATTTGCATTTGTTGAGGTAATTTTCCATGCGGTATTTGAACCGTCAGGCGCGGCGGTATCCGCCGTGATTTCTGACGTGAAGCTCGCCTGCCAGGTCCAATACGTACCGTCGTTGTACTTTTCGGAAGCCAAAAGCCCGTTGTAACGAGCCGACAGCGTTGGCCGGCTGGCAGTCGTTGCTTGGTATGCGTGGTTGCCTGAGAGTTCGCGGATAGACACTCCGCTGACCTGGTAGTCCATTGCCCCTGCGTTGCGCTTAATGCCGATATATGCTGCCGCTGCCCGAAAGATGCAACGCTTCACACCCACTGTCGTCGCGACAAATGCGGTCTGCGTGGTATCGCCGCCCTCAAGTGAAATGCCCTGACCCGCGACGGCCACACTGTCAACGGTAAAGGTGAGTTCGTACCATTTCCCGACTGCCAAGCTACCGCCCAGGTTAATGAGGTTATATGCGCCAGATGAGCTATAGCAGCGATAGACGCCCGGCGAAACTCGGTAGCTTTCGCCGGATAACAGAACCGCTGCGTCGCTAAACCGAGTTGCACCTCTCGACAGCCCTTGCCGCTTGTCGAGGATCATCCCAACTGGCGGGTCGATTTGCCCGCTGCCAGGGTAGTACACGGGTATCGACCCTGACGAGTCCTGATACATCGTCGACAGGTCGCTGGCGTCGTACCACAGCCCCTGTTCGCCGTTGGCAAACAGGGCAGCCACCTGAGCCGCCAGCGGCCGTTCGGTCGGCATTCGGCGATCACGCATTACGCGGGTGCGGATGCTCACGGTCAGGCCTTGTCGAAGTAGCCCACCTGCACGGCGCAGGCGGTGGCGCTGAACAGCTTCACGGCGGCGAGCGAGGTGTCGACCGGGTAGATCACGCCGTCGTCGATCCGGGTGCCAGTGGTCGCGCTGGGGGCAGTGCCTTCCAGGGTGATCCGCACGGTGGCGCCATCAGCCTGGATGTGGGCGGCCACTGCACCGCCCGGCGGCGTGAGCGTGACGATGGAGCCCGCGGCAATGGTGATGGTCTGCCGGCCGACGCACGCGCGAGCGGTCGCCGAAACGGCCAGGGTGGCCTGATCCGTTGCGAGCACCACCGGGAAGGACGCAGCGCTGGCCTTGGCGCCAAGGTTCGCGGGGAGCGCAGCCAGCAAGGTGGTCCAGCGCTGCAGGCTGCGCTTGATCAGGGGGATGACGCCCACGGCCGCGACATCGGTCGCCGCGGCGCCGTCGCCGGGAGCGCCCAGGTCGGTGTCGACGTTCTGGACGGCAGTCTTGACCAGGAGTTGCGTCACCTCGGTGGTATCAGACGTGCCGCCGGTGCCACCTGACACAGCCCCTGACAGCACAAGCGCCCCGGCCTCAGTGACCTGCAACGGCACCATATTGCCGCCGATCGTCAGTCCATAGAGAAGGCTCATGATCAGGAAATCCGCTCGGAGACGTTGGCGACAATCACCAGCTTGCTGTCGCCTTCGGAAACGCCGATGGGCTCGGTGACGAAGGCCTGGGCCAGCATGTACACCGCGCCGTCAGCCAGGCGCACGATCACGTCTTCGTCCTTAATGGCGTTGAGGGCCTCCAGGCTGATGCCGCCCTGCAGGTTGATGGTCAGGTCGAGCCGGGCCGGGGTGCTGGTCTCGGTGTAGCCGCCGTCCTCGGCCAAGCGGCCGGCCTTGTGGGCGCGGCTGGTGCCGCTGGGGGTGAAGGTGCCGGGCTTGTCCGCCAGGGGCAGCTTGCCGATCGACGGCACAGACACGGTGCGGATGTTGTTGAGTTGAGCCATTTTTGAACGTCCTTTGCAGGGGGTTTATCAGCCCGTCAGGGCGTGGATCAGCGGGCGGATTGCGGGCCAGCACAGGACCAGGGCGCAGGGCCATACCACCAGCCCGGCGAAGGGGTTTATCCGCACCAGGTCGGCCACCGTTGGGATGGCCACCCACACCACCCAGCCACCCACCACAGCGATGGCCAGGCAGAACACGGCGAGGTCGGCGGGGGTGGTGGGCATGGTGCTAGACCGCCACTTTGCGAAACTCGCCGCGGCCCGCGAGGATGTAGAAGGGCGAGAGCAGCACCGGCGTGTCGCGGTAGTTGAAGCGGCTGGGGTTGGTGGGGTCTTGCTCAACGATCAGGTTGGCCTTGTAAAACTCGTAGTCCTGAACCCAGCCGTATTCAAACATCAGGGTGCTGCGGTACAGGGTGAGCAGCATGGCGCGCACGTCATCGACGGTCGTGATACGCAGGCCAGGCCGGAAGCCGTCGTTGTTCTTGGCTGCCGCGCTGCCGGTGAAGCGCGCAACGGCGGCGCTCATCTGCTCCCGGCGGATGCGCTCCATCAGCTCGGGGGTGTTGATGTCGAGGAAGGCATCGTCGGCGCTGCCGTCGGCCTTGGTCTGGTACATCGTCACCAGGCGCTTGATGGTGCAGGTGCCATCCTTGGCCACCTTCATCACGCTCATGCCCTTGAACAGCAGGCTGTTGGCGTTGGTCCAGTCGAAGTAGCTGGCGCCGATGATGCCCGGCAGCGGGGTGTCTTCCAGGCTCTGCGCGGGGTTTGCGAAGAGCTTGGGCGCTGCGGCTGCAGCCACAACGGCGGCGGCTTCCCAGGTGGGCGTCGGGTTCAGCTCCAAAGACATCGCCGCGATGTGCTCGGCGTTACGTGCAGTGCCGAAGGTGACGGTCGAGGCGTAGTCGCCCCGGAAGGCGGTGAAGATGCGGAAGCCGGACTGGATGGGCGGCGCATAGCGGCGCTGGCTCTCGGTGTGCCAGGCGGCCATGGTGGCGGCATCGCTCATGCCCAGGCACACGTAGCGGAACCAGCGGGTGCCCAGGATCGCGGCCAGATCGCCCGGCGCCGGGTCGCCCGCACCGCCGGCCATGGCGACGACAGTCACCGCCAGGCCGGCCGGGCGGTCTTCACCGTACAGGCTGATGCGCAGGTCGATGCCGTTGCCGATGGTGCCCTTGTGCTTGGCGCTCACGGTGACGACACCGGCCGCGGCCGTGGCGGTGACGGGCACATCGGCGGCGGTGATTGCGGCGACGATCGCCGCGGCCACATCGGCCACCACCATGGTGGCGGTGACGGCCACCTGCACCAAGCGCCCGGCGATGTAGAGCGACAGCACGCCCGCGGCGGTGGGTGCGGCGGTAACGGTCAGGGTGCCGGTGGCCTTGGTGCCTACGCCGCTGTCGGCGTAGGGCAGCGCCCACAGGTCGAATGTGGTGTCGATGGCGCGGTACTTGGCGGCCATCTGTGCCAGCGCGGAGCCGGCGCCGAACTTGGCGATGGCGTCCTGCACGCTGCTGATCTGCACCACCTCACCCGCCGCCGCGGTGCCGGTGGCCAGCTTCTGGCCAACCAGCAGCATGGCCGGCATGTCGGTGCCGAGGCCGGCGCGGCTGCCGTCCACCTCGATATAGACGCCCGGGTAGCGCAGGGCGGCGGGGATTTGCTTGTACGTGAGCATCAGTGTTCTCCGGTGTTGGCGATGCCGGTGTAGGCCGGCGGGTCGGGCAGGTAGTTGGTGATCAGGGCGCTGAAGGTGTAGCGGTCGGACCAGTAAATATCGCCGTTGGTGTATTCGAGCACCTTGCCGCCCCCCCACTTGATGGGCATCACGCCGGGGGAAATCTCCCACCCGAGCAGGCGGTCCTTCACGGCGCTGCGGTACTTCAGCAGCTCGTCGTCCATCGTCCGGGGGTCAGCCAGGCGCAGGTTCTCGACGGCGATCACCACGTCGAACACGAAGGTGGTGTCCTCGGTGCGCTCGCCCGCATGGCGCACCTGGTCGGCTGCGCGCACCACCCAGCAGGCCGGAAGCGGCAGCGCTTCGGGGCTGATGGCGGCGTACTCGGCCGCACCACCCACCGCCCGGAACCACACGCCGTCGAAGCCGGCGGGCTTGGGCTTGAGGTGGGCCACCAAGGGCGTCAGGGAGATCATCACCAGTCCTCGGCGGCGGCCGGTGCGGCGCCACCGTAGCGGCGCGGCTGGCTCTCGATGATGGCCAGATCGTCGGACTCGGCCGGGTCGGTCGGCGCGGCGGGGATCAAACTGATTTCCCCCTTGGCGTGGCTCTTCAGCATGGCCAGCACCGCGTCGTACTGTTTCTGCATGGCCTCGGTCATGCGCTCGACGCCCTGGAGGTTGTAGAGCGCGATGGTGCAGGCCAGGCGGGTGAGCATCGGCGTGATAGCGTCCTCGGGGATGCCGTAGCTGAGGATCAGGGCGTCGGCATCCGAGAGGGCGTCATTGACGGCAGCCAGCGCACCGGCCAGGGCCGGCTGCTGATCGGCCGGGAAGCTGGCCACGTCCGCGCCGTCGAGCACCGCCCGCACGGCATCGCGCGGGGCCATGTCCATGTCGGTGGGAACGGCCAGCTGCGCAATGCGGTTGGCGCTGCCACGGGCGAGCAGATCGGCGCGGGTGGCGAAGCTCACTTGCGGGCCTTCTTGGTGGTGGCTTCGGGCTCGGCCGGGGCGCCTTCGGCCAGCTTGTCGATCGCAGCGCCCAGCTTGGCCAGGGCAGCGTCGCCCTTGGCGATGGCGTCATCGATACGCACATCCACCGCCGCGACCACATCCCGCTCCACGGCATCTTCGCCGGTGGAGGCCAATGCCTCCACCGGAGCTGCTGCGGTCGCGGGGTTGTTCAGGGCGGCGAGCTGGGCGCGCAGCGCGGCGTTCTCTTCGGCCAGCTTGCCGGCCTCGAGGACAGACTGCTCAAGCAGGCCCGCCAGGCGGGCACATTCAGCTTCGGCGTTGTCGCGCTGATGGGTCAGCATGATCAGCAGATCACCGTCGGCGCGATGGGTGACGGCGCTGTGCTCGGAGATGGAATCAAAGATGTCATCCAGCGTGCCGGTATCGAGCCGCGTACCGACGATGGCGAGGATCTCGCGCTCCAGATCGGACAGGGTGCCCGTGGAGGCAGTGAGCTGGAGGGCGGCACCGCCCTCGGCGGTGGGTTCGAACCCTTCGGGCTTGGTGTCCGACACCTCCAGCATCTGCTCTTCACGAAGGCGCTTCAGGGTGGCGTCATCGACACCTTCCAGAAGGCGCCAAGCGCCGGTGAACTGCTCGCCGCAGCGGTGGAAATTCTCCACCCCCTTCTTGGCGATGCGCACATAAACGTTGCTCATGGTTCGTCCTTGTCTAGGGTCAGGTCAGGGGCTTACAGCGCCAGGAACGGGGTCACTTCCAGCCGCACCTTGTTGTAATTGACGTTGCTCTCGCCGCCGGTGGTCTGGAGGGCCTTCAGCAGGCGCTCGGCAGCGCTGCGGTTGTCGGGGCCCACCACCAGCACGTCGGGGGTGACGCCGAGGATGCGGCCACCGTCGCCCTTGCGCTTTTCCATGCTGGCGAACGCGGCCTCGAAGTTGGCGACGGTCAGGGCGGCCTGGCTGCCGAAGGCGAGCTGCCAGAAGCCGTAAGCCGCATTGCCACGCCAGCGCCCGCCGTAGCTGAACACGTCGTTGTCGAACACCGCGGCGCTCTGGGCGGTGGTGACGGCTTCGAACTGGGGCTTGATGCGCTCCTGCAGGTAGATGGCCTTCGGGGCGCGCTCGGTGCAGAGCAGCACCCAGGGTTCCAGCGCACCGGCTTGCATGTTGCTGGCGTTGGTGACGGCGCCGGTGCCGTCTTCGTTGGCATAGACCGGGTGGTCGGTGTCGAAGAAATATTGGCCGTCGTAGCAGACGCTGGAGAAGCCAGCCTTCAGGGCCTTGAAGATCAGGTCGTCCTGCAGGTCGAGCACCGACACGCCGTAGCTCTCGGCGATGTCGCCGTAGTGGCCGAAGCTGTCGTCTTCCACGTCGGTGCGCTGCACGTCGAGGGTGGCTTCGAACTTCTTGTTATCGACGGTGTAAGCCTGCTCGGCGGCAGCCTTGTGCAGGCGGCTGCCGATCCACTCGCGGAAGGCGGGGAACTGGGTCAGCCAGGCGTAGGTGTTGCTCTTGCCGTCGGAGGTGATGTAGCCGGCGACCTTCTTCCAGTGCGGAGTACGGACAGCCAGACCCTTGTTGAAGCGGGTCTTCAGGGTGGTGTGGAGTGCGGCGAGTTGGGCAGCGGTAAGCATTGCGTTCTCCGGGTTTTATATAGGTGTTGGGTGCGGCTTACTTGCCGGCCTTGGTCTTTGCGTATTCCTCGGCAGTGACGCCCAGGCGGGTGCACATGGCCTGCTCTTCGGCAGTGAGGCCCGCGGCGGGATCGCCACCGGCGCCGCCCTGGCGGCCACCGGCGGGCGGCAGCGGCGCAACGGTGTCGAGGTACTCGGTCAGGGCCGCGAGGGTCTGCTTCTCGGCCCAGGGCTTCATTGCCGGGGTGAGGCGGCCATTGGTGAGGGCCGCGTCCATCAGCTCGGCGTGCTTGGCCTTCTCGGCGGCCAGGGCGGCCTGGGCCTTTTCCTGGTCGGCGGCATCCGCCTTGGCCTTCAGCTGGTCGCGTTCGGCGGTGAGGGCCGCGTTGGCCGTCTTGAGGTTGGCCACCTCGGCGGTGAGGGCCGCGTTGGAGGTCTGGAGGGTGTCGCGCTCGGCGGTGAGCGCAGCAAGGGCGGCTTCGGTGATCGGCATGGTTTCCTCTTCAGGTGAGTGCAGGCGGGCCAGCGCGGCAAGCGCGTCGAGGCCGTCGAGTGCGGGGGTATTGGTCAGGGCCACAGAGATGATTTCCACCACCTCGCCGGTGTCGGGCCGGTAGGTGAACACCGCGCTCACGTAGCGCAGCTTCTTGGCGGCGATCAGCTCGGCCGTGTCGCCCACCCAGGTAATCCCCACCGCGTACAGCCCCTTGCCTTCGCGCCACTCCAGCTGACGAAACCAGCCGGCAGCCTCTACGCGCTTGCCGTTGTCGGCAGCCCGAATGGACTGATGCTCGAAATCAATGAGGGTGTCGTTGGTGCGCTGCTCCTGGCGCTTGATCACCAGCTCGGCGATGTTGGCGTCCAGGTTCCAGGCGGCGCAGTCGCGCGGCCGGCCATCGACGGCCCGGAACGGACCGACCGGCAGCAGGTGTGCTTCCGTGGTGCCCGCGTCGAGCTCGAAGACGAGCGCAACGGCGCACTGGAGACGGCTGGCGATGCGAGGGGGTTTGCTGGGGTTCGACACGTTGGCTCCTGTTTGGTACAGGGCCATTTTCGTGGCGATGGCGTTTTGATACATCCCGGGAAATGTTTCCCGGGATAAGTACGGGGAATGGGTTTCGAGGTCGGCGCGTTTAAACGGCCGTGGCGCGATTCAGCGCGCCGGACGCCCAAAGGGACGTCGAAGAGAAGATAGGCCCCTTTCAAACGCTATACGGCGTTTTCGAATGGGGTTTCGATTGACGGGGGATGGTGCGGTTGAGAATCGCCGGGTCTGCAGCCCCGGAAACCCTCAAAAAAGGTCCATCTGGTCCTCTTCCCGGGTGATGTTCTTGATCTGCCGGGAGGTGAGGAAGTAGGCGCGGGCTACGGTGCGGATGGATGCGTTCTCGCGCTCCTTCCGTATCTGCATGTTGCGCGCCTGGCGAAAGACCTTGTCCGGCTTGGGCAGGTCGATCTTGCAAGTTTCATTGTCGATATGCGGGGCCAAGGCGATGCGCAGGCGGTCCAGCTCGTCGGGATCGAGACCGAAGGCCTTCGGCTTCAGCTTCGGGATATGCACGCTCACGCCGCCGAACTCGGACAGGAACTGCCCTGCTCGGCCAACACCTAGCGCCCGGACCACCGCCCGATGAATCGGCGGAAGGCCCTTTAGCAGCTCGATGTCGACCGATGGCCACACCGGGTCGTGGGGGGGCTTTTCGAGCGAGCCCATGATCAGTCTCGCGCCGCCCAGCCCTTGAGGGCCTCGATCGCCTTCTGCAGCTCGTCGGTGCTCATGGCGTCCAGCTCGGTCAGCTCGCGCCCGACCTGACGGCCGCACCAGGCAAGCAGCGCCGGGCGACCGCCGTCGCGCACCTTGCCCGCCTTGGCCAGCCGTCCCCACAGGCGGAACACATGCCCGATCTGCGGCGGCACCACCTTGGGCTTGGCCGCAGCGCCAGCCTTGCGGTCGGCAAAGAAGGGTTTGCGGGGCCAGCCGCGCTTCTCGTAGTCAGCCAGGGCAATGTGCAGCTGGGCGAGCGTGAGCGTGGTGGCCGAGTACCGGCCCTCCACCTGCTTGGCGCCTGCCCGCTTGAGCAGATCGGCGTGGGAGTCATCCGACCAGCCCGGCAGGCTCTTCATGGCCCAGCTCTTGGCGATGCCCAGGAGCTGGCGGTAGTGCTTCACCAGGTCAGCCATGACGCCCCCCTTTGAACACGCGCACCAGGTGCGGGTGGATCAACATTGACACCAGGATGCCCAGCGGCCCGCCGGTGATGTAGGCCGCCAGGTCGAGCGCATCCGTGGGGCCGGGAATGGACTTGAGCACCACCAGGTTGGCCCCGCTGATTCCCGCGCTGGTGAGCATGGCCAACACCCGGTGGTTGCCGGCCACGTTGAGCTGCTGCAGGCCCAGGAAGAGCACCAGGGCGAAGGTGGAGGCGAAGATCAGGAGGGCGCTCACGGCTTCGGCTCCCACTTGATGCACGCTGCACGCTCCTGCACGGTCAGGCCCTTGTAGCTTGATGAAGACTTTTCAAGGCAGATGAGCGACACACCGACCCCACTATCGCGTCGGATGTAGGTCAGAAATTCTGACCACAAGCACGTCGCGCAGCGCTTCGCGTCATGAACCTGGGCGTGGTCAGCCTGCCGAGGGCCCTTGTATTCGACCTTCGCCGCCCACTGCTGGGCGGGCGTTCCCTTCGGATCAGCCTTCAGCATGATGGCCCTCCTGGATCTGGTTATTCATGGACAGCAGGCTCACCCGGGCGGCGCTCACCAGGTCGTTGCCGATGGCGGCGCGCAGGCGCTGGCAGGCCAGCTCCACGCGGGCCACGTGGTGGGCCGCATAGCCCACGTCCTGCGGCGCACCGCCGACGAAGAACGTGCGGTGGATAGCCTCTTCGGCCTCCTGGAGCACGCCCACCGCGTCGGCGGCAGCAGCCACGCAGGCCCGGCGGTTTTCGGCCTCGGGGTTCGCGGGCAACAGCAGGTCATGGGGGAAGTAGGCACTGATCTGGCCGTCCACCTTGCCGGAGCACAGCAGCAGGCCGGCGTCGTCGATGCCCTCGAACAGCACGTGGTCGCCCTCGGTGGTGGTCAGCTCGGTGCCGGTGGGCACCGGGTCGAACACCTCGAAGCGCATGGACTGGCCGTTGATGATGGTGATGGCGTGCATGGTGGCCCCCTTACGCGCTGGCCACGTCGAGGCTGATCGGCTTGTAGCCGTTGCCCTCGCCGTCACGCTCGTACACCCGGATGTAGGCCTTGGAGCCGGTCACCGTCACGCTGTCGCTGATGGCTTCCATCGCCCGCTTCCAGCGCTTGTCGTCGATGTCGAGCTTGCGCAGGGACAGCACCCGGCCGGTGTTGATGTTGCCCGCCTTGTCCACTTCGAATGCGCCGGTGATCAGGGCCTGCACCTCGGGCCGGGCGCCGTCGCTCCAGTCGTTGATGCACTGGTGCACCAGCTCCTTGGCAGCATGCAGGCGCTCGTCGAAGCTGATCGACTCGGACACGGCGCGCTGAACCTTGTACTGGCCGTCGAAGGTGGCCAGGCTCACATTGCCCTTGCCCTCGGCGCCGCGCATCTTGACCTTGTATTCGCGGGCGCTCTCGGCAATGAACTCTTCCACGGCCTCGAAGGCGCGCTTGCGGAAAGCAGCGATTTCCGCATTGAGCTTTCGGGCGTCGTCGATGATCTGGCGCACCACGGCGTCACGCTTCAGATCGACCGGCTTGATGGTGTCGATGGGCACCAGCCGGCCCTGGGGGTCTTTCATGTAGCCATCGGGGGTAGTCATGGGGGATGGCAGGTTAGATTTCTGCGAATTCACTTTGAATGTCCTTTGTCACGGATTTGCTGCTTGGCGTTAAGGCTGGCGACAAGTTCGCGCAACCTTTCACGGTTTCGTGCACGTTGCTCGGCTGTCATGGGCGGCTCGGGCAGGGCCAACGGCGGGTCGCGGTTGCCGAGGTGGGCGATGAAGAGCTTCGGGGCCGGCCAGCGGTCGCAGTTGATGAACAGGGCACGGAAGCTGCGCCGGACCCTGGGCAGGTCGAGGGATTCGTCCCACCGCATGCGCGGGCTGTCGATGGCCTCCAGCCACACGGCTGCGGTGCCGGCCACCGCGTCTTGCGGGGGCGTGCCTGGCAGCCGAAGGGCGATCAGCTTTTGCAGCCCTTCGATCACGGCGTTGTGAAGCCAGTCGGGGATCATCGCTTCATGGCCTCCAGGGCAGAGAGGCCGGCGACAGTCTGCGAGTGGGCACGCGGCGCGCTGGGGGCGTCGGTGGCCACCACAGCGCCCGCGGTCGGGCGCCAGCTGCTGATCACCTCGTACAGCCAGCCGTGGCCCTTCAGGGGCGTCTTGAGGCGCCCGTCGTCGCGGGCCTGCAGGCTCTGGTCGATGGCCCACACCCATGCGTCGTGGGGGGCTTCGAACACCTGGCCATTGCGGGTGATGCGCTGGGCCTGCAGATCAGGCAGCAGCTCGGCGATCAGCTTGCCCACCCGCTCCATGGTCAGCTCGGACTTGGCCGGGCGAAACAGGCTGATGTAGCGCACCACGGCGCCGCCCACTTGGCCGCCCAGGGCAAAAGCAGACTTGAGGGCTTCGCGGGCACCGTCATGGGCGACCAGGGCGTCGAGGCTCACGGTGGTGCCGCAGCAAGGGCAGCGGGTTCTCATTTCCCCCCCTTTGCGCCGCGCGCCTTTGAATTTGCTGCGGCCCTCACCTGGTGGGCGGGCTGGGTGGAGCGCTGGACGCGATCTTTTCCGGTGGGCCAGAACACCACCACATCACCACCCGGGCGGTGAATGCGGCAGGTGATAACTTGACGCTCGCGCACCAGCTCTTCGACAGCGCCCCAGGTATCGGACTCTTCGCCGCCGACCAGGGCGATCAGGTCGCCACTGGGCAGCGGGTTGCGTGCGCTGTGGCGACCCAGGATTTCAAGGATGCGGGCGCGGCTCACGATTCCACCCCGCTGGCGTTGGGTTGGGGCTGGGCAAGCATCTGCACAGCTTCGCAGTCGAGCTTTGCCCGCTTGGCGGCGTTGAGGCGATCGCGGTACTCGGCCTCCAGCCCCCACAGGGTGCAGAGCACCCCAAGGCCGAAGCACACCACCATGCAGAACACGAAGGATTGCAGGCGGTTCATCGCGCACCCACCAATTCGAGCTGCGCCTCGAGGCCCAGCACCAGATCCTCGTAGCCCGTCCAGAAGAACACCGGATCACGGAGCAGCTGGTTGTTCTGGATGTTGTAGAAGCCACCCTTACCCAGCAGGCTTTGCCGGTACTCGTAAAGGTCGGTCAGCAGGTAGAAGCGGAACTCTTCCGGGTCGGAGTCCGCCCCGCGGTCGATGGCGATCTTGGCCAGCAGGCCGTTGATCGGCTGGGTGGTGTGGGCATGCCACACGATGGCAGTGGTCAGCATGGCGGGCAACTCAGGCGAGCGACTGGAGGCACAGGGCCTGCTTGGCCACGGCGTCGATCAGGCGCACGTCGAGCGGGCGATCCTTGCGGAACTCCTTCACACCCGCGATCAGGCCTTCAACCAGCATCCGGGCGCTGCCCTTGCTGTAGGCGAAGAGCCGGGCGACCACATCCTCGGGCACCTCTTCGGAACCAAAGCCGGCCTGCACCAGGGCGGCGGCGTCCTCCAGGCTGATGCCCTGCACGGTGGCGGGCCAGAAGCCGGTGCGGCTGCGAATCTGATCGAACTGGCCGTGGGCCGGCTTGAGGATGCCGGTCAGGTGTTCGGTGCCTGCAAGCACGATGCCGATGTTGGCCTTGTCGCGCAGGCGGCGCAGGGTGTGGAGCTGCTGGGGCGTGAGGGTCTCGGCCTCATCGACGATCACCAGGCTGTCGGTGTCCTTGAGCTGCTCCACCACCGTGGAGAACTTGTCACCGACCGACACGCTCTCGGTCACACCCACCAGACGGGCCAGCAGCTTCACAAGGCCGGTGGGCGTCATGGTCGGGTCGGCTTCGATCAGATACACGTTCGGCGTGGTCTTGGCGTAGTGCTTGAGGGCAAAGGTCTTTCCCGTACCCACGTAGCCGGAGAGCACCGCGAAGTTGCGGTAGCGCCGGGCCATGCGGCAGGCAGTCACGGCCAGCTTGTAGGTGCCCGTCTCCACCGGCGCCACGGTGTCGGCGGTGGTTTCGTCGGCGTGGCGCATGGCCGATTCGATACTCACCAGGAGCGGCGCCGGGCTGGTGGCGTACTTGCCCTTGATGATCTGATTCAGGCTGCTGGGCGAGACGCGAGCGAGGCGGGCCAGCGCGGCCTGGGGATAGGCGCGCTCGGCAATCCAACTCTTGATGCGGCCCACGGCGTCGATGTCGGCGGCGGTGTAGTGGTCGGGCCAGGTGATAGCGGTGTTCGTCATGGTGGCGGCTCCTTATTCGATGTCGAGGTCGAGGTCGAGAATCAGGGGGGTGTCAGTCGGGGCGGCAGGCGCGTCGAGCAGCGTCATGTCGGCGTCGAGGGCCTCCACGTCGCGCACGGTGGCGTCGGCATCGACGATCAATCCGGCGCGGGCCTTCTGCTCGTCCATCTTCTTTTCCAGGCGCTTGATGGCGTCGGCAGCGCGCAACTGGCGCTTCTCTTCAAGTCG
This sequence comes from Zoogloea oryzae, assembly GCF_030161255.1. Taxonomy (NCBI): domain Bacteria; kingdom Pseudomonadati; phylum Pseudomonadota; class Betaproteobacteria; order Rhodocyclales; family Zoogloeaceae; genus Zoogloea; species Zoogloea oryzae. The sequence goes on along the minus strand of NZ_BSPX01000029.1, from coordinate 17,953 downwards.
GCTGACCGGCACGCTGTCGATGGTCTGAATGAGTCGGGCGTCGCAAATCCAGCGGCCGTCCATGCTGCGGATCACGCCAATGGCGCAATCCATCAGGTCGTATTCCAAAACCACCTTCTGGTGATTCCAGCTGTGCAGATCGGGGTGGCCGTATTCGCGCTTTCCATGCTTCACGCTGGCTTTGCGAACGGTGAGCACCACCGCCTGGCGCTTGAGCTCGCGCTCGGTGGTATGCGGCGGGATCGGCACCAGGCCGGCCCACACCTGGGCGCGGGTCACGCTGGCGTCTTCGGGGTGAGGCCGAGCGTGGTAGCGGTCGAGCCAGGCGTTAAAGGCTTCGGCGAACTGGGCCAGGCTGGGGGGTGATAGCCGGCCGGCCTTCACCTCACCGACGATGTGCTGGCGCACCTCGTCGGCCATCTCGTGGCCGCAGTAGAAGGCGGGCTGCCACAGGCGCAGGAAGTCGTCCTTCATGGTGCGGAAGAAGCGCTCGATCCAGCCCTTTCCGTGGGGGTTTCCCGGGATGGCGTGGATGATCTGCTGCACACCAGCACGCTGGTAGAAGCCGCACACCTCGTCGTCCATCAGGAAGTTCTTGTAGCCGGAGCCGTTATCCACGTAGAGGAATGGCGGAACGTGGTTCCAGCGGGCGAAGGCCTCGGCCCACATGTTCTGCACGGCCACCGTGCCTTCGTGTTCATCGGCCCTCCAGCCGATGATGAAGCGGCTACGCATGTCCATCCCCACCGTCAGCTCAGGGCGGAACAGGTCACCCGTCACCGGGTGGGCGATGTACACGTCGGCGCGGTAGCCGTCGGCCACATACACATCGCCGGGAAGGGCGTTTTCGGTCGAGCGGCGCACGAAGGCTTTCTCCGTCAGGCGATACAGGTTCTTGCCCAGTCGGGCGGGGCTGTGACGGCCGACCATGGCCGGCACACTGTTGAGGTAGGCGCGCACCTGCTCGTAGGTGCAGGCGAAGCCCTCCACCTCCACAAGCCGGCGATGCACGGCGGCAATGTCCGGCTTGCTCGGCTGGTTGAAGTGCTCCAGGGCAGGGCCCCACCAGCTGGCGTCCTCCACCACCCGGCCCTTGTGGGCGGGCAGCAGCCCAGCCGGGCCACGCTCGGCGCGATAGGCGGTGAGCCATTCGCAGATCGCGGAGCGGCTGGGCGCGGCCTTTCCGCCCTTGGCCGTCGAGGCGAGCGCGGAGGCGGTCGGAGCGGGAAGCGTCCCGGCGTCGAGCCGATCCAGCATCAGGGAGATGGCCACGTTCTGGCTGACGCCGGTATCGACGAGCGCCTGCACGTACAGCACAACCGTTTCGCGGGTAAGGGCAACAGCCCGGGCCTTGTCGGTCGCCTCGCGCCACGGGTCGCGTGCGCGCAGGGCCAGCACATTGGTGCGGGGCACTGCGGCAACGACACCGCGTTTTCTAGGAGTTGGCTTGTCAGCCACGGCGATGACTGGCATGGATCACCCCTGCGCTTTCTTGGGGCGACCCGGGCCGCGCGGGCGGGACTCTTCGCGCTGCTGCTGACGTACCGCAGCCTCGGCCTGCATGCGTCCTTCCAACGTGCGCCACTCGACAATCCAGCGCTTGGCCTCTTCAGGCGTCAGCAGGTGCTGACCGAGCACGCGATCGGGCAGCGGCTGGATGTCCTCTTCGCGGATGTGATTGATGGCATCCAGGGCCATGGCCGCGATCGTGTGCAGGGTGATCCACACCTGCTCAACCTGAATCTCCCGCTCGGGCACCAGTTCATGGGGGGCCGTGGCTTCGCGGTACATGCGCAGCAGGGCACGGAGGTTGAACTCGCAGGTTCCTTGCGCCACCAGGCATTCAGACCGCACGTCTTCAGTGCGCGGCGTGAATTCAGTGATCTGCAGACGGGCCTTGGAGAGCTTGGCAATGATGTGTTCACGGCGCTCAAGCTCGGCATCGGTATTGGCGGCACGCTTGGCGAAGCCTTCGATATCCCCTTTCAGCTCGGCATTCTGGAGCTGCAGCTCACGAGCGGAGGCCTTCTCCTTCTCAATGGCATCAAGGGCGGCTTCGAGAAGGTCTTCCCGGTTTCCGGATTTCGCGATCAGCGCTAGGGCTTCTCGCTGGTCGGGCGGAAGTTTGCGAAACTGGCGCAACTCCCGGTAGCCGATGCCCATCCGGTTCATGCTCTCGAGGGCCTCTTCACCGAAAGCACGGAGGTTGGCGATATCCTGGTTAACCTTCTCGTCGGACATCCCGAGCAATCCGCAGAACTCCTCCCAAGTCCCCTTCAACTCCAAACCGTTTGGAGCGCGCATCCCTGCAAGCCCCTTGTAGAGCCGGTTTTCCTTGACGAAGGCGAGCTTCGAAACTCCAAACGTTTGGAGTAGCTGAGAGGCCGCTGAGAACGCCTGAGCCTGCCCGAGAAGCTGATTGACGAGGTCACGACCACTGTCAGAGCCGGCCGAGGCATGAGTAGATTCGGACACCACTTCGGTGCTGACTGCGCCAACAGAATTGACGTCCAGCGAGACCGCTCCGTCGAGGATGCCGAGGTCAATGTGATCAGGAGTGTGCTGAGTACTCACAGCTGACCTCCCAAGGAGAGAATCACGCAACGCTTCGAGTCGATACGGCGATCAGCCTCGACGGACTTCGATACAAAATCGTCATGAATCAGGAAGGTGACGATGTACTCGGCCTCCATTAGGATGGTGAGGCAGCGCTCCTTCAAGTCGTCGCTGACGGCTTCAACGCCAAGGCTTTCGAGAATTTTGGAAATCCGCTCTTCGGCTGCATCTTTGTCGGTCCCGTCAAGCAGGTTCTTTTTCATAGTGGCTTCGATCATTTCGACTCCGGGTAAAATTAAGCAGAAGGGCGCGGATCGGCCTTGATGCCGAGCTTCACGGCGATCTCGTGGGGGATACCGCGCTTGCAGGGCGAGAAGCCGTTCAGGACGCGATACACATCGCTACGGCGATAGCCGTGGTCATCTGCCCACTTCGAGATGGGCTCGCCGCGTACCTCGAAGTCGGCTTTAACTTGTTGAGGGGTCTTGCAGGACATGCTTGGCTCCTATTTTTAACACTTACCAACTGGTAATTAAATTACTTTGATGTAAGTTTAATACCATATAGTAAGTAGTCAAGGGGGTGCCATGACTTTTTTTGACGAAGCGTCGCTGCGGCTCAAGCAGCAGTTGAAGGTGACAACTGACAAGGAAGCGTCCGAAGTTCTTGGGCTATCCCAGCGAGCGTGGGCAGGCAGGAAGGACCGGGATAGCTTTCCGGTCAAAGAGGTGTTCATGCTTGCGGCTCAACGGCCAGAGCTGGGCCTAGACCCTGACTGGATCGTCACGGGAAGTAGTAACAAGATGGAAACAGCAGGCAGCCGCGAGGCCAGCCTGCTGCAGTGCTTCAGAAAGTTGACCGACGGGGATCAGCAACGGCTATTGCAGTCCGCGCTGCTGTGGTCGGGTGAAATGGTCTTATCCATTCCGCAAAGAAAATCTTCCGAAGACGAAATCGATCTGCTAGGTCCGATCCTCAGAGGTGAGGAAGGGTGATCCACCGTGATGTAACTGGCGTTCCGCTTCAGTTCACGCGTGAACAGATCGAATCCATGATGGATGCCCTGCCCCCCGAGCACCGGCAGCTCGCAAAAGAACTGGCTGAGACCATCGTCGCCCCTCACGAAATCTGGCAGGCATGGGTGCGCGACGAGAACAACCAAGGCCAGTGGCAAAAAACGCGCTCCTACCTTCGGTTTCTCGACCTCGCCCACCTTGATATCGGCGCCCCCTTCGGCGCGACCGTCGTCAAGTTCGCCTATAGCGCCGCGTGGGAACTCGCCAGCATTGGCATTTTGCTAGGCACCTATGACGACGTTGCGGACCAGATGGAAACGATCCGCAGTGGAAGCATCGAGTACTCAATTCAACGGCAGTAGCCACCACTTTGGACGTGACATGAAAAAAGAGACTCAGAACCTCCTGTTGGCTTACATGGCGGCTTGTTTGAACAAGATGCCCGAGGACTGGGGAGGTCCGAAGCCGGTTACAGGCAATGAAATGCTTGAGGCCTTGTGGCCGTTGAATGACGTTTTTCGCCCCCACATGCGGGACGTAGGTGCGCTTCCGTACGAAGCACAGTACGAACAGGCAGCGGACGCTGCCATTGAGAAATTTCTCGGTGAGGGGATTGATGCCTGGCGCGAATTACCCGCAGGCGTATGGCGGGTTCTCATGGAGCGCCACACGCAAAGCCTAGTGGCCGCCACCGTTAATGAATTGGCTGGAAACCCTATGATGTCCGTTCCGGTAGAGTTTCCTTCTGCGCACCTACAAGGCGTCGCAATGATCTATATGCTTCACGGGATGAAGCTCCCCTATCCCGTAAAACCGCTATCCGACACCTCATTCCCTCCTGCAGGGGCGAAGCCAGGGTCTTTGCTACATTGACGGCCCGCAAGTTTTCTTTTGACCACAGCGCGTTCCAGTCCATCGCGACACTCCATTCTTTACAGGTGATTCAAGGCTGACGCTCTAGGCGTTCTCTGTCGCGCGGGGCGATCACAGCCTAGAATCGCCATTTAAACACCTGCTCCACCACCCCACCCCCCGGGAAACATTTCCCGCCTGATAGAGATTCCCCCGCGCGCATAAGCTCCGGTTGTCGTATCCCGACAACATCAACCGGAGCCGCGCATGCTTACCTTTCCGAAGTGCCCCCGCCTTTTTGGCTGGCTGATCGTCACCATCCTGCTGCTCGTTGCCATCGCCTTCCTGGCGCCGCAGCAGCTCCCCGTGTCCCTCTACAAGCTCTCCCTGGTCAGCATGGCCGGGGTGGTCGGCTATTGGCTCGACCGTTCGCTGTTCCCCTATGCCCGCCCTGATGCGCTGACCGACTACTGCGCGGTCGATGACATCGAGAGCCTCGAAGACCTGAAGCTCGACGAGGGCGAAAACCCGGAACCGATCCTGGCCGAGTTCGACACCCGCGCCAATATCGTGTTTGGCCTGGCCATGCTGCGGCGGGCGATCATCGTCGGCTGCGCCATGCTGGCGCTGGGCCTGGGGGCGTGATCATGACCCGCGACGAATTCGTGGCCTGGTGCGAAGAAACGGCCGAAAGGGATCGCAAGACGATGCGCCGCGACAGGCTGGCGATGAGGATCATCACGACCGCCTTCCTTGTTGTATTGGCGGCAATTGTCCTGATTGCTATGTCAGCTACGGCCCACGCCCAGGACATCCCCCGCGCCGCCCTCAAGCACCGCGCCGACCTGGTGCGGGTGGCCCATGCCGAGTGGGGCCTCGACGCCCCCATCGCGGCCCTGGCCGCCCAGGTGCATCAAGAAAGCGGGTGGAACCCCGAGGCGGTCAGCCGCGTGGGTGCCCAGGGCATGGCCCAGTTCATGCCGGCCACTACGCGCTGGTGGTGCGGGCTGTCCGATATCCCTGCGGCCGAGTGCATCCCGACCAATCCCACTTGGGCGCTGCGCGCCCTGGCCGGCTACGACCGCTGGCTGTTCGACCGGGTTCGCGGACCGTCCGAGTTCGACCGCATGTGGGCCACGCTGCGGGCCTACAACGGCGGGCTTGGCCATTGGCTGGCCGAGGCGAAGTCCGCCCGGGCGGATTCGCGCCAGGCGGTGGATGCGGCCTGCGGGACGGCCCGGCGCGCTGCGATCCACTGCACCGAGAACCTGGGCTATCCGCGCCGCATCCTGCTGGCGCTGCAGCCCCGTTACCTCACCTGGGGCCGCGGGGTGCAAGCGTGATCACCCTGACCGCCCTCGCAAAACGCACCCTGTACAGCGCCCTGGCGGGCCTGATCGTCGGCGGCGCCGTCGCAGGCACCGGCGCGGCGCTGTACTACCGCGCCGAGATTGCCCAGCTGATCAGCACCCAGGCCGAGCAGGCCAAGAAGGCCGCGATCGACGCCGCCCGCCGCCTGCTGGATGCCAACACCCGCGCCGACGCCCTGTCGGCCCAGCTCTCCGCGACCGAATCCGCCGCAGCCGCGGCCACCCTGGAGAAAGCCCGTGAAATCCCCCGCGTTACGACTGGCCGGCCTTGCCTCGGCCCTGGCGCTGTGCGCCTGCTCAACGGTGCCGGCCAGCCCGGTGCTGGCACCGTGCCACAAACCCCCGGCGCACCTGCTGCAGCGGATGCCGCCGTTGCCACCGATACCGACGTCGCCGGCTGGATCGCCGGTGCCCAAGGCCAGTACGAAACCTGCCGAGCTCGCCTCGGTGCCCTGATCGACTTTGAAGAAGGATCGCCGCAATGAGCGACAACAACCACCTGAACGCCGCGCCCGCCGACATCGCCCAACTCAACCACGCCATCGGCCAGCTGACCGGCGCCGTGCAGACCATGCACACCGGCCTCACCGCCCGCATCGCCGACATCCGCGCCGACATCCACCGCATGGAGACCGCCCACGCCAACCGCATGGATCGGATGGAATCCACCTTTACCCAGCAGGTCGAGGCCGTGGAAGAACGCCTGGTCAAGCGCCTTGACGGTCTGGGCACCCGCGTGACTGCCCTCGAAGCCGAGGACAAGAAGCTCATCGAGAAGACCGCCAAGCTGTCTGCCCTGGGTGGTGGCATCGGCGGTGCGCTTGCGGCGGCAGCAGTCGAGCTGATCAAGCGTATCTGACATGGCCCACTCCCAAGAAACCCGCGACACCGTGCGGCGGCTCTACATCGAGGGCATGCCCTTGAATGGCGCCGCCGTCACGGCCGGCGTGAGCTACGACACCGCCCAGGACTGGCGGAAGAAGGCCAAGGCCCGCGGCGATGACTGGGAAACCGCGCGGGCGGCGTACCGGATCAGCGAGCAGGGCATCGACGATCTGAACCAGCAGCTCGTCGAGGACTTCGCCCGCCAGGTGCTCACCACCACCCGCGAGCTGGAGACCGCCACCATCCCGGCCGGCGACAAGGCCGTGCTGCTCGCCCAGCTGGCCGACGCCTACGCCAAGTTCTCTAAGGCCTTCGCCCGGGTCAATCCGGCCTTCTCGGGCCTGGCCGTGGCGCTGGACACCCTCAAGATCATCGCCGAGCACCTGCGGGCATCCGATCCGGCCACGCTGCGCGCCCTGCAACCCCACTTCGAAGAGATCGGCGTGAAGATCGGGGAGCGCTATGGCCAAGCCTAAGCTCCAGGCCATCCGCAACCTGCGGGAGTTCGACGACGCGATCGCCCAGCTGGGCGACGAGCTGCGCGAGTGGATCGAGCTGGAGGTCTCCAGCTTCTCCACCGACCCGGTGGAGAGCGCCAAGCGGCGCGAGCGGGCGGTGATGGACTACCGCTTCTTCTGCCAGACCTACTTCCCGCACTACGTGCCCACGCCGTACCACTCGGCCTTCCAGGAGTTCGCGTTCAAGCGCCTGCCCGAGCTGATCGACGGGCCGACCGATGCGCGCGAAGTCCATCAGGCGCCGCGAGGCGAGGCGAAGTCCACCTACGAAACCCAGCTGGGCAGCCTGTGGTGCATCTGCCGCGCCAACTACCTGGCCGGCCGTGGCCTTCCTGCCAAGGCCCGCAAGCACATGATCGGCATCGTCATGAACACCGAGGAGCAATCCACGGAGATGCTGGCGTCGATCAAGGCCGAGCTCGAAGCCAACCCGCGCCTTGCGCAGGACTTCCCGGAAGCCGTTGGCCAGGGCCGGGTGTGGCAGGCCACCACGGTGATCACCGCCAACAACATCAAGATTCGCATCGGCGGCACCGGCAAGAAGATGCGGGGCATGAAGCATGGCGCCCACCGTCCCGACCTGATCTTCCTGGACGATCTGGAAAACGACGAGAACGTGCGCGACAAGGCCCAGCGCGAGAAGGTGCAGAACTACGTGCTGTCGGCCATCGTCGGCCTGGCTGGGCCGGGCGGCGGCATGGACATCTTCTGGGTCGGCACGTCACTGCACTACGACGCCGCGATCAACCGCGTGAGCCGTAAGCCCGGCTGGCGCCGCCGCATCTTCCGGTCGATCACCACCTGGCCCGAGCGGATGGACTTGTGGGACCAGTGGGAAGGCCTCTACACCTCGGCCGCAACCGGCACCGACGAAGAGAAGGAGCAGGCCGAGGCCGACGCGCTGGCCTTCTACCAGGCCAACAAGGCCGAGATGGAGCGCGGCGCCGTGGTGAGCTGGCCCGAGGTGCGCCCGCTGTACCGGCTCATGTGCATGCGCGCGGTGGATCACACCGCGTTCAACCAGGAGCAGCAGAACGAAGCCGGCAACGACGAAGACGCCCCGTTCAAGACAATCCAGTTCTGGGTGAACCGGCTCCCCGAATGGCTGTTCTTCGGCGCGCTCGACCCCTCCATGGGCAAGAAGTCAAAGGCCCGCGACCCGTCGGCGATCCTGGTCGGCGGCATCAACCCGAAGACCTCGATCCTCGACGTGGTGGAGGCCGACATTGCCCGCCGCGTGCCCGACCTGATCATCGCCCGCGCCGTGGAGCTGCAGCAGGAATACGGCTGCCTGATGTGGTCGGTGGAGTGCATCGCCTTCCAGGAATTCCTCTACACCGAGCTCATCAAGCGGGCCGGCCTGGCGGGTGTGCCCTTCCCGGCGATGCCCGGCCCCACCGGCCGCGACAAGGACTTGGCGATTCTCTCGCTGCAGCCCTACATCAAGAACGGCCTGATTCGCCTGCACCGCACCCACTCGACCCTGATCGAACAGCTTCAGTTCTACCCCGAAGCCGACCACGACGACGGCCCGGACGCCCTTGAGATGCTGCACAAGGTGGCCACCGAGTTTTGCGTCGAATGGAAATACACCAGCGCGGCCCGCAGCCAACGGGGCCGCCGCAGCACCAGCCGGCGATCGGCTGCAGATGACGAGGATGACGACGATGACGATTAAACAGCGCATGGCCGCCCTGGTCGAACGGGTGACCGGCGGCGTGAAGCGTGGCCTGCAGGAGATGCAGGCCGGCCCCCGATCCATGCAGGGCGGTTCGCTCAATTACATGAGCGTGACGACGGTCGATCCGACCACGCTCGCGCAGGCCTTCAGCCAGGCGGACATGGGCTACATCACCGACCAGGCCACGCTATTCGAGCTGATCGAAGAGCAGGACACCCACGTGTACAGCGAGCTGGCCAAGCGCCGCCGCGCCGTGACCGGCCTGCAGTGGCAGCTCAAGCCGCCCAAGGACGCCACCGAGGCCGAGATCCAGCGCGCCGCCCAGCTGGCCGACATGCTGCGGGGCATCGAAGGCTTCAACGACTTCCAATATGACCTGACTGACGCCATCGGCAAGGGCTTTTCCGCCCAGGAAATCGACTGGCGGCTGGGCGCCGAGTGGGTTCCGAAGGCGTTCGTGTTCGAACCGCAGCGCCACTTCCGCGTGGGCCAGGATTCGCGTGAGCTGATGTACGTTCGAACGGGCATCGAAGAGCCTTTGCGGCAGTGGAAATGGGTGATCCACCAGCACACCAGCAAATCGGGCTATCTCGAAGGGCAGGCGCTGTTCCGGGTGCTGGCATGGGCCTACGCCTACAAGGCTTACAACACCCGCGACATGCAGCGCTTCCTGGAGGTGTATGGCCTGCCGCTGCGCCTGGGCCAGTACCCCGCGGGGATCAACAAGGCCCAGCGCAACGAGCTGCTCAAGGCCGTGCGCAACATCGGCAATGACGGCGCCGGGGTAGTGCCGAGCAACATGAAGATCGAGTTCATCGAAGCCCAGATCGGCAAGGTGGGCGACTTCCTCGACGCCGTGCGCTACTGGGAGGCCAAACAGTCCATGGCGATCCTGGGCGGAACCCTCACCAGCCAGGCCGACGGAAAGACCAGCACCAACGCCTTGGGCAACGTCCATAACGAGGTGCGCCGGGAAATCATGCTGCACGACGTGGAGCAGATCCAGCCCACCGTCAACGCCCAGGTGATCCGGCCCATTGCGCTGCTGAACGGCATGTTCCCCGAAGACCGCATGCCGTGCTTCGAGTACGACACCACCGAGGCCGTGGATCAGAAGGCCATGGTCGAGGTGCTGGAGAAGGCTGCAGGCCTCGGCATGCAGATCGACGTGGATTGGGCCCACGGCGCCCTGCAAATCCCCAAGGCCGAGGATGGCGCCAAGGTGCTGGGGCGCCCTGCAGCGCCGACGGGCAAGGGCAATGCCGACGCCGCCCTGGTGCGCCTGGCCGCACTCGCCCGCGCAGCCAAAGAAGGCGACACCACTGGCGCCTACGCCGCCCAGCTCGCCGCCCTGTGCGCCCCCATCGAACAAGCCCGCATCCAGCAGATCAGCGCGGCCGTGGCCGAGGCCGGCGACTTCGCCGAGGCCCTGGAGAAGATCGAAGCGCTGGCAGCACAGCAGCCGGGCAAGGACTGGGCCGAAGCGCTGGCACTGGGGCTGGCGGCGGCAAATCTGGCGGGAAGGAGTGAGGCGTGACATGCGAACCATGCACCTCTTCGCAGGGGCCGGCGGCGGGCTGCTCGCCGATCTTGTTCTCGGGCATCAACCCATCTGCGCCGTCGAGTGGGACACACACGCCTGCCAAGTGCTTCAAGCCCGATCCGATGAAGGATGGTTCCCCGGACTGCACGTGCACGAAGGGGATGTCCGCCAGTTCGACTTCCACCCCTGGGCCGGAACAGTGGATCAGCTCTGCGCGGGCTTCCCTTGCCAGGATATTTCAGCAGCTGGACGCGGCGCAGGCATTGAAGGAGAGCGTAGCGGCCTTGTCTCGGAAGTCTTCCGGGCCATCGACGAAATCCGCCCGCCGCTCCTCTGGCTCGAAAACTCACCCAACATCCGCACCAAGGGCCGGGATGTGGTTATCGCCGCGCTCGTGGCGCGTGGATACGCCTGGAAAGACGGAAAGCTTGGTGCGGCTGATGTCGGCGCCGGCCATCTGCGCGACCGCTGGTGGTGCCTCGCTGCCAACGCTGACGGTCTGCGGAAACTACGCGAAGAAGGGAAGCGGTCAGACCACTGGGGATGGCTTGGCCACGGCGCTGGGGAAGCTTCTACCAACCATCACGGCGAGCGGGGCAGCGGCGATCCGTCGAAACGTAAACCAGCATGGAAGAACGCCGGACGGGGTGAAGCGGACGATTTCGCTTGGAACCAGATTGGCGCAACTGCCGACGATCTGTGCCACCGATTACAAGTCGCCGTACAGCGAGGCGGGCTATCTCCAGCAGACGCAGCAGCGATCGAAGCCGCTGCGCGACACACTGGTGCATACGACTGGTCACCGCCTGACGCCGGCCTTTGCGGAGTGGTGGATGGGGTGGCCAATCGGATGGACCGCATTAAGTGCGCTGGCAACGGGCAAGTCCCGCTCCAGGCCGCAGCCGCGTGGTTGATATTGAGTCGATAGGAAACAGCATGGAAATCTTTCTTTTCACCCTCGCCGCCATCGCCCTGCTGGTAGCCATCGTCGCCCTGATCCGTTGGAAGGTCCGCCGTGACTGGGCCCGGATCGAACGGAAGATGGCCGAACGGGATCACGCCACCCTGCAGAGCTACAAGAAGCACACCATCCCCGGCCGGCGCAGCTCGCCGGACACCACCCCGAGCAGCTCCTCGAGATGCTCGACCCAGGGCGACACTGCCGCGCCGACCCCATGGGACATCCCGGCCATGTCGGCGATCCACCGCAGCGCCGAGCCGTCAGGCCTGGAGCCGACGATCATCGGTGAAGAGCGGATGCCCGATGAAGTGCGCGATCAGATGAAGGCCATGAACCGAAAGGCGAAGTGGCCGAACCAGGATGAGGTCGAGGCCTTGCGCGAGAAGGTGAAGACGCTGGAGGCGCAACTTCATGACGACCACTGGCCCCACGGTGCGACCGTAAAACTTCGTTGGGTCGGGCCGGGGCACTGCGAAAAGGCGGGCTGGGCCAAGCGCGACAAGTACGGCCACCTTCTGAGCGCTTATAGCCTGACCCCGCTTGATCCGAGCTGCTGGGAAGTGTGCGAAGAGCGTCCGCTTGAAACCGAAGGGAGGGACTGAAATGGCCTGCAGAAAACTCAAGCCCATTGAAGAGCGAGATCCACAAGCGGCTCGCATCCTGGAGGCGTTCGACCGACTGCACGGTCTCGACCAGGACGTGGAGACGAAGCCCGCCACCAAGCCCGTGCTGCAGCTGGTCGGCCGCCAGAAGCCTGCCCCGAAATCCGGCCAAGGTGGCTACCTCAACCTCGACTTCTCGGCCCTGTTCGCCGCCCTGGTGATCGTTGGCGTGCTGATCGGCATCGCGCTGACCTTGGGCGTGCCTTGGCTGTGGGACAAGGCCAAGCCCTTCATTCACGCGGTGACGGCATGATGGCCTGGATTGACACCATCGCCCTGTGGATCGGGTACGTGATCATGGCCGCCATGGGCATGGGCGTAGCTGCCTTCGTGGTCGGACTGGTGCTGGAAGAGATCGGCCGCAAGCTGCGCAATGGACTGAGCCTGCGCGACATCCAGCAGGCGGTCGAAGAATGGCGGAAGGCCCACCCGGAGCGTGCCGCTCGTTTCGATAGCCGAAAGTCCTGGTAATGCCCGCATCCCCCGCCCAGCTCCCGTTCAAGGAAGCGATCGACTTCTACCGCGGCAAACTCCAGCTGCCCAGCGCCGGCTGGACGGATATCTGGCAGCAGCAGCACAGCCAGGCGTTCGTGGTGGCCGGCGCCAACCACGACGCCCTGGTCGAAGACTTCTACAACGCCGTGCGCAAGGCCCAGGAGGAAGGCACCGGCTACGCCGCCTTCCGCAAGGACTTCGACGCCATCACCGCCAAGCATGGGTGGGCCTACAACGGCTCGCCAGGCTGGCGCTCGAAGGTGATCTACGACACCAATATCACCCAGGCGTACAACGCCGGCCGCTACCAGCAGATGCAGGCCGTCAAGCACCTGCGCCCCTACTGGGAATACCGGCACACCCCGGGCGAGCACCCGCGCCTGATGCACCTTTCCTGGAATGGCCTGATCCTGCCGGCCGATGATCCGTGGTGGGCCACCTACTATCCACAAAACGGATGGGGCTGTAAGTGCCGGGTCAATTCCCTTTCGCGGCTGGAGGCTGAACGCAGCTGGAGCGCCTCGGGCAAGTCCGGCCCCGACCAGGCGCCCGCCATCGAATGGGAAGAGAAGGTGGTGGGCAAGAACGGCAGCCAGCCGCGCACCGTGCGCGTGCCCAAGGGCATCGACCCGGGCTTCGCCTACAACCCCGGCAAGGCCTGGCTGGAGCCGCACACCGTGCCGCCGCTCACCGGCTACGACGCGGTGCTGGCCGAACGTGGTGTTACCGCCCCGGCCCTCAAGCTGCCGCTACCCAAGCCCACGCCGCTGCCGGCCAGCGCCATCCTGCCGGCCAGCATCGCCCCCGAGCGGGCAGTGTCCGACTTCCTGGATGTGTTCGGCGCAACGATGGATCAAGGCGCGGTGTTCGAGGATGTGACCGGCGCGGCAATGGCGATCACCAAGGCCCTCTTTCAGGATGGCCGGGGCGAGTTCAAGTGGATGAAGACCGATTCGAAGCTGGAACGCCTTCAACACATCAACCTCCTGGCCATGACGCTGATCGAACCCGACGAGGTGTGGTGGCACTGGGTGAAGGACAGGGCCGAGGCTGGACGCTGGCGGCTCAAGCGCCGGTACATCCGGGCCTTCGAGGTGGAGGGAACACGGGAATTCGGCCTGGCGGTTTTCGAGTGGGGCCGCACCGGCTGGGTGGGCGCCACCACGTTCATGGCCTCGCAGAAGAGCGAGTCCGCCCGGGCGGCCTACATCGACAAGCAGCGCATCGGCCGCAGGGTGTGGCACAAATGAAAACGCGGCCCCATGCACAGGCCGCGTCGGTGGGTCAGATTTGAGGGCCATGCAGGGCCACAGCTTCTTCACCACGGTTCCAGTATATGCAATACACCATCCAGTTTCAAACCGACCATCTGGAGCGCTCCCTCGCCGCCGTCCGGCGCGAATTCGCTTCGCCCCACGTGATGCTGGCCGGCATCGGCGAAGCCCTCTTACGGGTCAATACCGACCGCCACGAGAAGGGCCAGGCGCCAGACGGAACACCCTGGAAACCGCTGGCCGCTGGAACGATCGCCAGCCAGGCATGGAGCAAGCAGGGCAAGGAGTGGCGCGAGAAGAAGGCGACCAACATCGAAGCCGGCCGCAAGGCAGCAAGCCGCCGCATCCTCTACCAGCATGGCGACCTGCTGCGCTTCCACTACCAGGTGGCCGGCGCCGAGCTGTTCATCGGCACCAATGACCGGAAGGCCGCATGGCATCACAGTGGCACGGGCACCTACGGCCCGAAGGGCAAGCCCTACGTGATCAAGCCCATCAATAAAAAAGCCCTGGCGTTCGCAGGGCATGTGGTGAAGCGGGTGAATCATCCGGGCATCCCGGCGCGTCCCCTGGTCGGCTATCCCGCCGCCGACGAGCAGCTGGTGAAGGATGTCTCACACGATCACCTCACCGCAGTGTTGAAGGCCGTTCGCTGATCGAATAAATGGCCTTCGAACCGGATAAAACCCTATTTCCTCCGGTCGGTTTTCCGATAATTCCCCGTCCAAATCTCCGGCTTTTGTCCAAGTTTCTGTCCAGAAATCAGGATTCTTGTCCAAGTTTCTAACCTCCTGATCTACGGCGATTTTCAGCTAAATTTAGCCTGTTCCACCTGTCCGATTTCTCCCCCCTCCCTTCTCTCACCCCGACCCTGTTTATCCTGCTGGCCCCGCCGTCGGTGGGCTTTGTGGCCTACACCGGGCTGACCGGCGGACTCGATGCCTTTGCCCGCGTCCTGTATTACACGGCGCTGTTTCTGGCGCTCCTGCTGGCAAGCAATGCGCTGCGTTTCTACCGGCTGCCGTTCTTCGTGTCGGCCTGGGCGTACTCGTTTCCGTTGGCCGCGCTCACGACGGCCACGCTGCGGATGGCGGAGCTCTCCGGGCTGGATTTCTTCGTCTGGCTGGGCAGCGGCCTCCTGGGGGTGACCAGTGTGGTCATCGTGCTGCTTGCGGTGCGAACCGTGCGGGCGGCGGTCGCAGGTGAGCTCATCGCCGGAGAGTGAGCTGGCTGACAGTGTCGGCTGTCATGGCAGGGGTGCTGGCAGATCAGGTGGCAGAGCCCGTACCCTCTGCAAGGTGGGTTGATTCTTCAAGGTATTGATTTATTGGGCGGTTTTATTCTTGGGTGGGCTGGCACGGATGTTGATATGTCCAGCTAGGTATCACAGAGGCTCCGCTTGTCCCGCGAGCCCCCAACGGAGAGAACCCCATGACCAGCAAAACCCTGACCCCAGCCGGCTGCAGCGCCGGGGCGCCGTGCAACCCCTCCCGCAGATCCCTGCTGATCGCCACCGCCGGCGCCGGCGGGGCGCTGGCGGTGGGCGCCGCGGTGCCCTTCGTTGTCAGCCTCACGCCGTCCGAGCGGGCCAAGGCGGCCGGGGCGCCGGTGGAGGTGGATGTCGACAAGCTCGCCCCGGGCGAGATGATGGTCGTCGAGTGGCGCGGCAAGCCGGTGTGGATCCTGCACCGCACGCCCGAGATGCTGGCGGCGCTGGCCAAGGCCGAGCCCAATCTGGCCGATCCGGGATCAACGGTGGACGCCCAGCAACCCGAATACGCCCGCAACGCCCATCGCTCGCTGAAGCCCGAGCTGTTCGTGGCGGTGGGCATCTGCACCCATCTGGGCTGCTCGCCGTCGAGCGCCTTCCAGGCCGGCAACCCGGCCCTCGGCGCGGACTGGCCCGGCGGCTTTCTGTGCCCGTGCCACGGCTCCACCTTCGATTTTGCCGGGCGGGTCTTCAAGAGCAAGCCGGCGCCCACCAACCTGGAGGTGCCGCCCCACAAATACCTGTCGGATGCGCGTCTGCTGATCGGCGCGGACGACACCGGCGCGGCCTGACCGGGAGCGCAATCGTGAGCAGACACGATCTGGACCATCCTGCGTCGGACCATCCCGACCCGGGGTTCCGCATCCTGTCGCTCGCCACCGGCGTGGTGCTGGCGTTGCTGCTGGTGCTTTTCCCCCGGGTGGCGATGGACCGCTGGGGCGGTGCCGACCCGCTGGCGGCGGGGGTGCTGTTGTGGGCGATGGGCACCGGCTTTGCCAGCGGCCTGCGCCTGGTGCCCCGGCAGCGGGTGCTGCGTGGCCTGCTGTCGAGCGAGGCCTGTCTGCTGGCGCTGGTGCTGTCCCTGCTGCAGATTGCCAGCCACTGAGGGTGTTGCGATGTACTTCCGGCAATTCTTCGATCCCTGCAGTGCCGCGATGAGCTATCTGATCGCCGACCCGTCCAGCGGGCAGGCGGTGCTCATCGACCCCAACCCCGATCCGTGCCAGGCGCTGGTCTTCAAGGCCTTGCTGGCCGAGCGTCGGCTCGAACTGGCGCTGGTGCTGCTCACCCACGCCCACGGCCCGGCGCTGGACGGGCTGGCCGATCCTTACCCCAGCACGGTGGTGGTCGCCGGCGCCGCGCCAAACGCCGGCGACGGCTTCCGCCAGGCCATCGACGGCGAGGTGCTGCATTTCGGCAATGAAGCCATCCGGGTGATCGCCACCCCCGGCCACACGCCGGCCAGCGTGAGCTACCTGTGGCACGACCGGCTGTTCTGCGGCGATGCGCTCGAATTGGGCGGCTGCACCCGGGCCGAGACCGGCGAGGGCGATCCGGGCCGGCTCTACGACTCGGTCGTCACCCGCCTCTTCGTGCTGTCGGACGAGGTGCTGGTGTTTCCCGGTCACGACTTCCACGGTCGCACCGTCTCGACCATCGGCGAGGAGCGCCGCCGCAATCCCTACTTTCTGGCCCGTTCGCGGGATGCCTTCGTGGCCGCCTTCCGGGCCCGGCAGCAAGAGGCCCTGGCCCGGCCGGCGTTTGTCGGTGCCGCGCCGCTTCACCACTGAAACCCCATCCACAGCGGAGAAAACCCATGTCCCTCCTCATCACCGAAGGCTGCATCAACTGCGACGTGTGCGTGCCCGAGTGCCCCAACGAAGCCATCGCCCAGGGCGACGACATCTACACCATCGACCCGGCGCGGTGCACCGAATGCGTCGGCCACTTCGATGAAGAACAGTGCGTCCAGATCTGCCCGGTGGACTGCATCGTCCACGACGACGCCCACGTGGAATCCCGCGCCGAGCTGATGGCCAAGTTCGAACGTCTCGCCGCCTGAGCACGATTTTGCCGTCGTCCGGCGGCCGATTTGCTACGCTTCAGGCAGGGTAGCCTGGAGAGAGCAGGAAGATGGACAGTCTGGAATTACGCAGCCGGATGATCGTGCTGGCTGTTGCGCTGGGCGCGATGGCCGCGCCGGCGTTGGCGGTGAACAAATGTGTGGGTGCCGATGGCAGCGTGACCTACACCGATGGCCCCTGCGCTGGCGGCACGACCCAGGCCAAGCGGATCGAGACGCCGCCACGGCTCTCGTACCGGGAAGAGATGGAGGCACGCCGCCGCAGTGAGCGGGTCGTGGAGGACGCCCGGGCACTGGAGGCCCGTCAGTCCGCCGAACGGGCAGCCCGCGAGCGCCGTCAGGAGGCCGAACGCGCCGCCGAGCTGGCTGCCCAGCAGCGTCAGGCGCGCCAGGAGAGCCTGCGGGAGGAGCAGGAGCGCTGGAGTGTGACCCAGCCGGTGGTCCGCCGCTACGTGCCGCCGATCCAGGTGGTGCCGCCCCGGCCGATCATCAAGCCCCCCGAGCCCGAGCGCCGGGAGCCCATGCGCGGGTATCCGCCGTTCCGCTGATTGATCCCCAAGGAAAAACGGCAACAGTGCGCTGCGCATTGTTGCCGTTTTTGCATTGAATCGTCGGGCGGGCTTCAGTCACTGCGTATCTGCCCGGGCGGAACCGCCGGGTCCAGCACCAGCAGGCGCACCGGCTGATCGCCGTGGCGGGCGGCGTGGGCGAGGGCGGCTTCGAGCGGCGCGGCGAGGCGGGCGTCGACCACCACGATCAGCGTCGGGCGGCGCGGCAGCCAGCGGGA
>NZ_BSPX01000028.1:0-54226 GCF_030161255.1 Zoogloea oryzae | reverse complement strand
CACACACGTGCGTGAAAGTAGGTCATCGTCAGACTATCCATTCAACACCCCCTCAGGCTATTCGCCTCAGGGGGTGTTACGCTTTGGAAAACAACAAAGCCGACACTAAGCGTAAGCACCCGGCCAACTCATCTTCCCCCGGCCCCTTAGCTCGCTAACCATAGTGTCCACTGGCCAATAGAAGTGGACTCTTTCATGAACGTCACGAAGCCCCGCCGTACCCGTCGTGCCCACTCCGAAGCATTCAAATAGTCCCTGATCGAAGCCTGCGGCGCGCCCGGCGCGTCAGTCGCCGGCGTGGCCCTGGCCAACGGGATCAACGCCAACCAGCTGCGGCGCTGGATGCGCGAGCGGGGCATCGAGCCACCCGAGCTGTCCTGTCTGCACTTACGTGTGGCGGCTTCGTTCCGGTGCAGCTTTCCCTCCGCGTTGATCCACCCATCCGGCGGGAACTGCGCAAAGGTGCCGCAGTGGTCACGGTAGACTGGCCCGCGTCCTCGGCCGCCGCGTGTGGCGCCTGGCTGCGCGAGTGGCTCGGGTGATCCGGATCGAGGCACTGTGGCTATCGGTGGCACCGCTCGACATGCGGGCCGGCATGGACATGATCCTCGCCCAGGTGGTGCGGGTCTTCGGCGAGGCGCGCCCGCATCATGCCTACCTCTTCGCCAACCGGCGCGGCACCCGGATGAAGGTGCTGATCCACGACGGCCAGGGGATCTGGCTCGCCTGCCGGCGACTCAACCAGGGGCGCTTGCGCTGGGCCGAGGGGAACGGTTCGCTGACGCTCTCCCAGGCCCAGTTCGACGCCTTGGTGCTCGGTCTGCCCTGGCAACAACTCGGGGGCGACGGGGCGATCCGAATGATTTGACTGTCCACCATCGGGTGATGTCCCGATGGCTGGATCCGTGCGCCAGCGGCATGATCCGGGCATGGCTCTCCCTCCCAATCTCCACGCACTCGGGGCCGACGCCCTGCGTCAGTTGCTCGTCGCCCAGAATCGGGAGCTCGTCTGGCGCCAGGCCAAGATCGACCAACTCACCCACGAGCTCTCGCTGCACAAGCGCTGGCGCTTCGGGATGAAGACCGAACGCCTGCCGGCGGAGCGGGCCCAGCTGTTCGAGGAGACGGTGGAGGCCGACCTCGCCGCGATGACCGAAGAGCTCGCACAGCTCTCGGGCAAACCATCTGCGGCCAAGGGGCAGCCAAGCGCAAGCCGCTGCCGCCCGAGCTGCCCCGCACCGAGATCCGCCACGAGCCAGACTCCACCACCTGCACCTGTGGCTGCCAGATGAAACGCATCGGCGAGGATGTCGCCGAGAAGCTCGATTACACCCCGGGCTCCTTCAGCGCCCTCCGCCACGTCCGCGGTAAGTGGGTCTGCGGGGTGTACAAAACCTTGGCGCAGGCGCCGGTACTCGCCCACGTGATCGAGCGGTACCCGACGCCGGAAGCGAAACGTGGTCTGGTGCCGGGATTTTATGGCGAAGCATGCCGGGCATGTGATACCCCTGCGTGACACCCCGGCAGCGCATGAGGGCGGTTCGGAACGTAAAAAAGCCGCTGAATCCTGCGATTCAGCGGCTTAGTGTTCTGTTGGTGGTGATGGGCGGAGTCGAACCGCCGACCTACGGGTTATGAATCCGTCGCTCTAACCATCTGAGCTACATCACCAACCTGAGCCCGCTATAATAGAGTTTTAGAGCACCTCGGTCAACACAAAATGAAAAAGCTTTATATCCGTACCTTCGGTTGCCAGATGAACGAGTACGACTCGGACAAGATGGCGGATGTGCTCGGAGCTGCTGATGGGCTGGAGAAGACCGATAACCCCGAAGAGGCCGACGTGATCCTCTTTAACACCTGTTCGGTGCGCGAGAAGGCACAGGAGAAAGTGTTTCATGATCTCGGTCGGGTCAAGCACCTGAAGCAGAAGAATCCCAACCTGATCATCGGGGTTGGCGGTTGTGTGGCGAGCCAGGAGGGCGAGGCGATCGTCGCACGGGCGCCGTATGTGGATCTGGTTTTTGGGCCGCAAACCCTGCATCGTCTGCCCAAGCTGATTGCCGAGCGCAAGTCGTCGGGGCGTTCGCAGGTGGATATCTCGTTCCCCGAGATCGAGAAGTTCGACAACCTGCCTCCCGCGCGGGTGGAGGGGGCGAGCGCCTTTGTGTCGATCATGGAGGGCTGTTCCAAGTACTGTACGTTCTGCATCGTGCCCTACACTCGCGGTGACGAGGTCTATCGGCCGCTGGCTGATGTGCTGGCCGAAGTGGCCGGTCTGGCTGCTCAGGGGGTGAAGGAAGTGACGCTGCTGGGGCAGAACGTGAATGCCTGGCGTGCGCCGATTGACGGCGAGAGCGGCGAGATGGCGGACTTTGCCTTCCTGCTCGAATGCGTGCATGACATCCCGGGCATCGAGCGCCTGCGTTATACCACCTCGCATCCGCGCGAGATGACCCAGCGCGTCGTCGATGCCTACGCCAAGCTGCCCAAGTTGGTGTCGCACCTGCATCTGCCGGTTCAGGCCGGGTCCGATCGCGTGCTGGCGGCGATGAAGCGCGGCTATACGGTGCTGGAATACAAATCGCTGGTGCGGCGGCTGCGAGCCGCGCGGCCCGACATCTCCCTGTCGTCCGATTTCATCATCGGCTTCCCGGGCGAGACCGAGGCGGATTTCGAGGCGACGATGAAGCTCATCGACGATCTCAAGTTCGATACGTCCTTCAGTTTTGTGTATAGCTCGCGGCCCGGCACGCCAGCTTCGGATCTGCCCGACGACACCCCGGCCGACGTCAAGCTCGCCCGCCTTGCGCGCCTGCAGAAGCGTATCGAGGAGCACGCGGCCGAGATCAGCGCCAGCATGGTTGGCAGCGTCCAGCGTATTCTGGTCGAAGGCCCGTCGAAGAAGGATCCCAACGAGCTCGCCGGCCGCACCGACAACAACCGTGTCGTAAACTTTGCGGGTAACCCTCGTCTGGTGGGTAATTTTGTTGATGTGACGATCACCTCGGCGCTGCCGCACTCCCTGCGCGGCGAGATCGTCGTGAAGGATTGAGCGACCGGATGACGGTCCGATCGTGACAGCCACTTTCCCGCCGGGCGCTGGTCTGGCAGCATGTACCTGATGAAGCCAACCGAAATCACGCTGCATCCCCTCGACAACCTGCGCCTCGCCAACCTGTGCGGGGCGCTCGACGAGAACATCCGCCAGATCGAAACTGCCTACGACGTGACCATCGCCCGCCGGGGCGAGCGTTTCACGCTGCATGGAGAGGCGCCGCAGGCTCACGTTGCGGCGCGCGCGCTGCGGCATTTTTACGATCGATCCGACGCGCCCCTGTCGGTGGATGACATCCAGCTCGGCCTCATCGAGCTCGCTAACCTGTCTCAGGCCAGCCCGGCGGCGCCGACGCTGCTCACCCGCAAGAGCGAGCTGCACGGCCGTACGCCGCGTCAGGTGGATTACATCCGGCAGATCCAGGAGCACGACATCACCTTCGGCGTCGGCCCGGCCGGCACCGGCAAGACTTATCTTGCGGTGGCGAGCGCGGTGGATGCCTTTGAGCGGGAACACGTGGAGCGCATCGTCCTCACCCGTCCGGCGGTCGAGGCGGGCGAGCGGCTGGGCTTCCTGCCCGGCGATCTGGCCCAGAAGGTCGACCCTTACCTGCGCCCGCTGTATGACGCGCTCTACGATCTGATGGGCTTCGATCGCGTCACCAAGCTCTTCGAGCGCGGCTGCATCGAGATCGCGCCCCTGGCGTTCATGCGTGGGCGCACCCTGTCGCGGGCCTTCATCATCCTGGATGAAGCCCAGAACACCTCGCCCGAGCAGATGAAGATGTTCCTCACCCGCATCGGCATCGGTTCGCGGGCGGTCATCACCGGCGACCTCACTCAGGTGGATCTCCCTCGCGGCCAGAAAAGCGGCCTGGGCGAGGCGGTTCAGGTGCTCGCCGATGTGCGCGGCGTGGCCTTCACCCACTTCCTGAAAGAAGACGTGGTGCGCCATCCCCTCGTCGCCCGCATCGTCGACGCCTACGAAAAGCATTCCCAGCGCAACCAGCAACAGCAGACCCAGCAATGACCCAACCCAAGCTGCCCCGCCGACTCGACCTTTCGGTGCAATACGCCTGTAACCGCGAGGGCGTACCCTCCCGCATCGATTTTCGCCGCTGGCTGCGCGCGGCCGAACCCGGCGCCGCGCGGATCACCGTGCGCATCGTCGATGAAGACGAAGGCCGCGAACTCAACCGCGATTACCGCGGCAAGGATTACGCCACCAACGTGCTCACCTTTGCCTATGATGAAGGCGAGGACATGCCGCTGCCCGAAGGTCTGCCGCTGATGGGCGATCTGGTGCTGTGCCGGCAGGTGGTCGAGCGCGAGGCGGCGGAGCAGGGCAAGGCGCTGGAAGCGCATTACGCCCATTTATCCGTGCATGGTATGCTGCATTTGCAGGGCTTCGACCACATCGAGGATGCCGAGGCCGAGGAAATGGAAGCGCGGGAGCGCGAGATCCTCGCCGGCCTGGGATATCCCGACCCGTACGCGGGAGAGCGATGATCCGGTGGGATGAGCAATGCGCCATGGGCGATGGGTCGGAACCCCGATTCATCGCCCATCGCCCATTTCTCATCAACCCCTTTTATGGAACCCTCCAGTAGTAAACCGTCCTTGCTAGAACGGCTTTCCGCCCTCCTGACCCGGGAGCCGGAAGACCGCGAAGAACTTCTGCACCTTCTGCACGCCGCCCACGACCGCAATCTGTTTGACGCGGACGCCCTGGCGATCATCGAAGGTGCGCTCCAGGTGTCCGAGATGCAGGTGCGCGACGTGATGATTCCCCGCGCGCAGATGGATGTCGTCAATCTTGCCGACTCCGTCGAGGACATCACCCGCTTTGCCATCGGCGCCGCCCACTCCCGCTTTCCCGTCGTGGGCGAAGGCAAGGACGACGTGCTCGGCGTGCTGCTCGCCAAGGATCTGCTGCGGGTCTTTGCCGGCGAATCCTTCAACCTGCGCGAGATGCTGCGCCCCGCGGTGTTCGTGCCCGAATCCAAGCGACTCAACGTGCTGCTGCGGGATTTCCGCGTCAGCCGCAACCACATGGCGATCGTGGTCGATGAGTACGGCGGCGTGGCCGGGCTCGTCACCATCGAGGACGTACTCGAGCAGATCGTCGGCGACATCGAGGACGAATACGACTTCGACGAGACCGCCGACAACATCCGCATCGACCAGGCCGGCCGCTACCGGGTCAAGGCGGGCACCGAGATCGAGGATTTCAACGAAGCCTTCGGCTGCGAGTTCAGCGACAGCGAGTACGACACCGTCGGCGGCCTGCTGATCCGCAAGCTCGGCCGCCTGCCCAAGCGCAACGAGGTCGTCGAGCTCGAAGGCCTGCGCTTCCAGGTGCTGCGCGCCGACAGCCGGCGCATTCACTCCCTGCTGGTCGAGCGCTTGCCCGACACCGACACGGTCGGCGGCTGATGGGCTGGCTGCGTCTCGTCGGGGCCCTCCTGGCCGGAGGGGCTTCGGTGCTCGCCTATGCGCCGGTCGGATTGTTTCCTGTGGTTTTCGTCGCGCTTGGCGTGCTGTTCTGGCTGCTCGGGCCGGGGGCGCCTGCTGCGCTGCTCGAGGCGTCGCCGGGCCGTCGCGCCCGGGCCGGATTCGTCACCGGTCTTGCCTGGGGCCTCGGGGCGATGCTCGGCGGTGTCTCGTGGCTTTATGTGGCGCTCCACCGTTTTGGCGGCATGCCGATGCCGCTGGCCGCGCTGGCGATCCTGCTTTTCTGTGCGCTGGTGGGCGTCTTTGCCGGGCTGGCCGGGGCCGCCTTCGGTGGGCTGCGGCGGGGCAGGGGGGGGCCGGATGCCGGGCTTTTCGCCGCCTGCTGGCTGATTTTCGAATGGACTCGCTGCTGGATCTTCACTGGCTTTCCGTGGTTGGCCATCGGCTACAGCCAGACGCCGCCCAGCCCGCTGGCAGGGTTCGCGCCGGTGGTGGGTGTGTTCGGCGTGGGTGGGCTGGTGGCGCTGGTGTCGGCCTTGGCCGTGGCCGCGCTGGCCGAGCGACGCTGGCAGCCGCTGCTGGGCGTGGCGCTGGTGATCGGCGCCGGGGCCGGGCTGCGCCAGATCGCCTGGACGGCGCCTGTCGGCGAGCCCGTCAAGGTGGCGCTGCTGCAGACCAACATCGGGCAGAGCCTCAAGTGGCGGCCCGAGATGCTCCAGCATTGGCTCGACCGCAACCTGACGATGGTCCGCGACAACCCGGCGCAGATCGTCGTGCTGCCCGAAACCACCATTCCGCTCCTCATCGACTACCTGCCGCCGGGCTACCTGGAGGCAGTCGGCCGCAGCGCGGCCAGCCACGGTGGCGACGTGATCCTCGGCACCTTCACCCGCGACGCGGAAGGCCACATCTTCAACGCCGCGATCAGCCTCGGCGTGTCGCCCTCGGGCCACTACGCCAAGCAGCATCTGGTGCCCTTTGGTGAATACTCGCCGCCGATGTTCCGCTGGTTCTACGATCTGGTGAACATTCCGATGGCTGACCAGACCCGCGGCCCCGAGCGCCAGCCGCCTCTGGCCCTGGCCGGGCAGAAGGTGGCGATCAACATTTGCTACGAAGACGTGTTTGGCGAGGAGCTGATCCGCAGCCTGCCCGAGGCCACGCTGATGCTCAACCTCTCCAATCTGGCCTGGTATGGCGACTCCTTCGCCCAGCCGCAGCATCTGCAGATCGCCCGCCTGCGCGCGCTGGAAACCGGCCGGCCGATGCTGCGCAGCACCAACACCGGGATGACCGCGCTGGTGATGCCCGACGGCCACGTCGAGGCGGTGCTGCCGCCCTTCGAGGCCGGCGCGCTGCACGTGTCGGTGCGCGGCTATCAGGGCCTGACGCCCTACGCCCGCTGGGGCAACGGCCCGGCGGTTGGCGTCGCGCTGCTGTTTCTGGGCCTGACGGTGCTCGCAGGGCGCCGCCGACGGGGCTGAGCCTCCGGTGGCGGGAGCGCTGGCGCGTATGAGCGTATGATCGCGGTTCGCCCTTTATCGAACAGGATCATCGAACCATGCGCGCTTATCCGACCAACAGCCCCGAGGCGCTCGCACGCCTGATCGCCATGGCGATTCTCGCCGATGGCCGGCTGGACAACCGGGAAATCGACTGGCTCAAGCACCACGACACCGTCGCCCTCGTCGGCATCGAGCAGGACGTGCTCATTCAGGCGCTGCTCGACTGCTGTCGAGACGTCATCACCGAGGCCGAACAGGAACGCGTGTTCCTCCTCGAAGAGCGCCGGCTGGCCCGGTTGGCCGACGACATCGTCGATCCAACCCTGCAGAAGGTCGCCCTGTCGGCGATCCTCATCATCGCCAAGGCCGACGGTGCGGTCAGTGAAGGCGAGCAGACCCTGCTGCGCTACCTGATGAAGCACTGGGGCATCGCCCTGGAAGATCTGGCCGCCTGAGCGTCGGCCGCCCCCTTTCAAACACGACAAAACCAAGACCGATCAGGAGGAAAACCATGAGCGACCAGATCAAGTATCTGCTCGACGAATCCCGCATGCCCAAGGCCTGGTACAACATCGCCGCCGATCTGCCGGTGCCGCTGCCGCCGCCGCTCCACCCGGGGACGCTCCAGCCCCTCGGCCCGTCCGATCTGGCGCCGATCTTCCCGAACGCGATCATCGCCCAGGAGATGTCCACCGAGCGCTACATCGACATCCCTGAGCCCGTCCGTGACGTGCTGTGCCAGTGGCGCCCCAGCCCGCTGTTCCGCGCCCGCCGTCTCGAAAAGTTGCTCGGTACCCCGGCCAAGATCTACTTCAAGTACGAAGGCGTGTCGCCCGCCGGCAGCCACAAGCCCAACTCCGCCGTGCCCCAGGCCTGGTACAACGCCCAGGAAGGCGTGAAGCGCCTCGCCACCGAAACCGGCGCCGGCCAGTGGGGCTCGTCGCTGGCCTACGCCGGCGGCCTGTTCGGGCTGGATGTGACCGTCTTCCAGGTGCGCGTGTCGTACGACCAGAAGCCCTATCGCCGCGCCCTGATGGAAACCTGGGGTGCCCGCTGCATCCCGTCGCCGTCCCCCGAGACCGATTACGGCCGCGCGGTGCTCGCCGAGCATCCGGACCACATCGGCTCCCTGGGCATCGCGATCTCCGAAGCTGTCGAGGTGGCCGCGAAGAACGACGACACCAAATACGCCCTGGGCTCGGTGCTCAACCACGTGCTGCTGCACCAGACCATCGTTGGCGAGGAAGCCATCCTGCAGATGGAGATGGCCGGCGACGACCCGGACGTGGTGATCAGCTGTGTCGGCGGTGGCTCCAACTTCGCCGGCATTGCCTTCCCCTTCCTGGGCCAGCAGCTGCGCGGCGAAACCACCAAGAAGCGCCGCATCGTGGCGGTCGAGCCCTCGGCCTGTCCGTCCCTTTCCCGCGGCAAGTACGCCTACGATTTTGGCGACACCGCCCACCTCACGCCGCTGGTCAAGATGCACACCCTCGGCAGCGACTTCACCCCGCCGGGCCTGCACGCCGGTGGCCTGCGCTACCACGGCATGGCGCCGCTGGTGAGCCACGTGATGGAGCTGGGCCTCATCGAAGCGCAGGCCTACGGCCAGACTTCGTGCTTTGAAGCGGGTGTGATGTTTGCCCGCGCCGAAGGCATCGTGCCGGCGCCGGAATCCACCCACTCCATCCGCGGTGCGATCCAGGAAGCCCTGCGCTGCAAGGCCGAGGGCAAGAGCGAGACCATCCTGTTCTGTCTCTCCGGCCACGGCCACTTCGACATGACCTCCTACACCAACTACCTCTCCGGCAAGCTGGTGGACCAGCAATACGACGAGAAGGAGCTGGCGATGGCCCTGTCGATGCTGCCCAAGGTCGACGCCTGACGGTTTGCGGGGCGGCCCCGGCAGCGGCCGCCCCGTTGAACCCGCCTGGTCGGGCTGCGGTCCGACCAGGCAAACCGCTTCAATCTGCCACTGTGCCATGACTGCCTCCGCGCCCTCCGACTGGCATGCCCGTCCTCACGACGAGGCATTCACTGAACTGGCTTCGAGCGCCGACACGGGGCTCGCCGAAGGCGACGCTGCCGAGCGCCTGGCCCGCCACGGCCCCAACCGCATCGACGCCAAGGCCGGCCGCGGGCCGCTCCTGCGTCTGGCGCTGCAGTTCCACCAGCCCCTCATCTACATCCTGATCGTCAGCGGGGCCATCGCCGCGTTCCTCGGCGAATGGGCCGACGCCGGCGTGATCTTCGGCGTCGTCGTGGTCAATGCGTTGATCGGCTTCATCCAGGAAGGCCGCGCCGAGAACGCCCTGGCCGCCCTGGCCCGCAGCGTGGCCAGCGACGTGACGGTGCTCCGCGATGCCACCCGCCGCCGGATTGATGCCGTCGAACTGGTGCCCGGCGACGTGGTGTGGCTGGCTGCCGGCGACAAGGTGCCGGCCGATCTGCGGCTGTTCGACGCTCGCGCCCTGCAGGTCACCGAGGCGTCCCTCACCGGCGAATCCACCGCCGTCGCCAAGCACGCCAACCCGATCGCCGCCGACAGCGTGCTGGCCGACCGGGCCAACATGGCCTACGCCGGCACCCTCGTCGTGGCCGGGCAGGCCGGCGGGCTGGTGGTGGCCACCGGGCGCGCCACCGAGACCGGCCGCATCGCCGATCTGCTCGACGCCACCGAGACCCTCGTCACGCCGCTCACCCGGGCGATGGAGCGCTTCTCCAACTTTCTGCTGGTGGTGATCCTGGGTCTTGCCGCCCTTGGTTTTGCGGTGGGCAGCCTGCGCGGCGAGCCGCTCCTCGACATGCTGATGGCCGCGGTGGCGCTGGCCGTGGGGGCGATCCCCGAAGGGCTGCCGGCGGCGATCACCGTCACCCTGGCCATCGGCGTCGCGCGGATGGCGAAGCGCCGGGCCATCATCCGCCGGCTGCCGGCGGTCGAGACCCTCGGCAGCACCACGGTGATCTGCTCCGACAAGACCGGCACCCTCACCGAAAACCAGATGACCGTCCGCGCCCTCGTTGCCGGCGGCCAGCACTTTGCCGTGGACGGAGACGGCTACGCGCCGGAGGGTGCGGTGACGCTGGACGGCCAGCCCGCCGCCGTCGCCGGCCCGCTCCGCGACCTGCTGGTGATCGGCGTGCTGTGCAACGACGCCGGTCTGGCCCAGAAGGACTGCGCCTGGACGATCACCGGCGACCCCACCGAGGCCGCGCTGCTGGTGGCCGCCCGTAAGGCCGGGCTGGACGAGCAGCAGCTGCGCGCCGATTCACCGCGCGTAGACGAGATCGCCTTCGACTCCGCGCGCCAGTACATGGCCAGCCTCCATCGCCTGGACGGCCAGCCGGTGGCGCTGGTGAAGGGCGCGCTGGAGGCGATCCTGCCCCGTTGTTCTAGCCAGCTCGGCCCGGACGGCGAGCCCGTCGCCATTGACATGGACGCCGTCGACGCCCAGGCCCGGGCGCTGGCGTCCGACGGCCTGCGGGTGCTGGCCTTCGCCCGCGCCGAGGTGGCCGGCGAAAGGCTGGACGAATCCGCCCTGGCCAGCGGCCTGTGCCTCGTGGGCCTGCAGGCCATGCTCGATCCACCGCGTCAGGCGGCGCTTCGGGCGATCCAGGCCTGCGCTGCGGCCGGAGTGGCGGTCAAGATGATCACCGGCGACCACGCCGAGACCGCCCTCGCCATCGCCCGCAAGCTCGGCCTCGCCGGCCCCACCTCGCGGGCCGTCACCGGGCGCGAGCTCGCCGCCATGGACGACGCGGCGCTGCAGGTGACGGTGGGCGAGGTGAGCGTCTTCGCCCGGGTCGAGCCCGAGCAGAAGCTGCGCCTCGTCCAGGCCCTGCAGGCGCGGGGCGAGGTGGTGGCGATGACCGGCGACGGGGTGAATGACGCGCCGGCCCTCAAGGCGGCCGACATCGGCGTGGCGATGGGCGCCGGCGGCACCGAGGTGGCCAAGGACGCCGCCGCGATGGTGCTCACCGACGACAACTTCGCCACCATCGAGGCGGCCATCGAGGAAGGGCGGGGCGTCTACGACAACCTCGTCAAGTTCATCATCTGGACGCTGCCCACCAACTTTGGCGAAGGGTTGGTGATCCTCTTCGCGGTGCTGGCCGGCGTCACCCTGCCGATCACGCCGCTGCAGATCCTGTGGATCAACATGACCACCGCGGTGCTGCTGGGGATGGCGCTGGCCTTCGAGCCGATCCAGCGGGACGTGATGGGCCGGCCGCCGCGGGCGCCGGGCGCGGCCATCCTCGACGCGGTGCTGATCCGCCGCATCGTGCTGGTGGGCGTGCTGCTGCTGGTCGCCTCCTTCGGGCTGTTCCTGCGCTGGCGTGGCCTCGGCGCATCTCTGGAGGAGGCGCGCACGGTGGCGGTCAATGTCTTCGTGGCGGGCGAGATCGCCTACCTCTTCAACTGCCGCAACCTGCGCGGGCCGTTCTGGTGTTGCGGGTGGTGGTCGAACCCGTGGTTCTGGGGCGGCATCGGCGCGATGGTGGCGCTGCAGGCGCTGTTCACCTATCTGCCGGCGATGAATCGGGTGTTTGCCTCGGCGCCGATCGGTCCGATGGCGTGGCTGGAAATCGGGGCGGCAGCGCTTGCGACGGCGCTGGTGGTGGGGATGGAAAAACGCCTCGGCCGGGGCCGAGGCGTTTAGCGTCGTGCGGGGGAGGGGGCGTCAGACCCGGAAGCGGGCGATCTGATCCTTGAGCCCGCCGGCGATGCGTTCGAGGTTGACCGCCGCCTCGGCCGCGCCGCGGATGTTGGCCGAGGTGTTTTCGACCATGTGCGAGATCTCCTCGACCTGCTGGGCGATGGACGTGCTGGCGGCGCTCTGTTCGTGGGTGGCGTCGGCAATCTCATGGGCGCGGGCCAGGGCTTCCTGGGCGCCGGCCTCGATGGCCGTCAGGGCGCCGGTGGCCGCGGTGGCCAGGGCGATGCCGTGATCCACTTCGGGCAGCGCGGCGTTCATCGCGCGGACCGCTTCGCCGGTGTCGCCCTGGATGCCGGTAATCATCTGCTCGATCTCGGTGGTGGCGGACGAGGTGCGTTCGGCCAGCTTGCGGACTTCGTCGGCGACGACCGCAAAGCCGCGGCCCTGCTCGCCGGCGCGGGCTGCCTCGATGGCGGCATTGAGCGCCAGCAGGTTGGTCTGGCCGGCGATCTCCTTGATCACGTTGGCGATGGACGACACCTCGCCGATGCGCTCTTCAAGGGCGCGGATGCGGTCCGAGGCGCCGATCACCGTCCCCGACATCTTGCGGATCGCGCTGACGGCCTCCTCGACGCGGGTGCTGCCCTCGGCGGCGAGGCGCATCGACTGCTGGGCATTGAGTTCGGTCTCGCGGGCGCTGGCCGAGATGTGGCTGGAGCTGACGGTGAGCTCCTCCATCGCCGCAGCCATGGCCGCCGTGGCGTCGGACTGGCGTTCGGCGGCGTCGGCCACCTGGGTGGAAACCCGCGAGATGTGGTCGGCGTTGCTGACCAGCTGGTTGGCGCCTTCGTTGATCTCGCCGACCATCCGCCGCAGGGCGCGCATCATGTCCGCCAGGGCGTGGAGCATGCTGCCTTGACGGGGCTCGCCCAGATCGGTGGTGAGGTTGCCGTCGGCCGCCTGCTGCATCACCGTGGTGGCGCTCCGGGGCTCGCCGCCGAGCTGGCGGGTCACGCTCTCGCTGATGCGCCAGCCGAAGAGGCCGAGGACCGCCAGCAGCAACAACGAAATGCCGCCGAGGATCGTGGCGATGGCGCGGAACTCCCGGTCCACGTCATCCACGTAGATGCCGGTGCCGATGATCCAGCCCCAGGGGGTGAAGCCGGTGGCGTACGAGACCTTCGGGCTGGATTCCTGTGCGCCGGGTTTCGGGAACCAGTAGTCCACGAACCCGCCGCCAGCGTTGGCCGCCTTCACGATGTCCTGGATGATGAGTTTGCCGTTGGTGTCCTTCAGTCCGCTGGCGTCGCGGCCTTCCATCTCGGGCTTGGTGGGAAACAGGATGTAGTGGTTGGTGGTGGTGACGATGAACAGATAGTTGTTGCCGTCGTAGCGCACGGAGCGCAGGGTTTCGGTGGCGGCTTTCTTGGCATCCGCCTCGGATAGCGTGCCGGCCTGGGCCAGCGCATGGAAGTGTTTGATGATGCTGGCGCCGCTTTCGACCATGTGCTTGGTCTGCACCTTGCGGTCGTCCATCATGGACGTGCGCAGGCTGCCCAGGCTGACGGCGCACAGGGCGACCAGGCCGAGCATCATCATTCCGATGAGCAGGCGCATACGTGCGGCGACGGCCAGGTTGGCTAACTTCATGGTCTGGATTCTCCTTGGTGACGCCTGCTTACCGTCCTATTCCCATGGCGGCCGGCCGAACTGGCGGCCCCCGGAGCAACGGCAGGTCTTTTTAATTGACAAGTGATGTGACGCAAGCTTTTACGGTTCGTGGAAGCAATTCCTTGAGTTAAGTAGGGATATTCGGCGGTCGTGGGGCATTGGCGGGGTGGGTGGGGTGGTTTCCGGTACCACCCATGCGGCCGGGCGTTCCCTGACTGCCCAAACACAGTAAAATCGATACTTTGCCCAAAACCGCGCGGCCCTCGCCGCGGAGCATCCATGTCCGTCCAAAAACCGACTTTCCAGCAGATCATCCTGCGCCTCTCGAACTTCTGGGCCGAGCACGGCTGCACGCTGCTCCAGCCTTACGACATCGAGGTCGGCGCCGGCACCTTCCACACCGCCACCTTCCTGCGCGCCATCGGCCCGGAGCACTGGAACGCCGCCTACGTTCAGCCGTCCCGCCGCCCGAAGGATGGCCGCTACGGCGAGAACCCCAACCGCCTGCAGCACTACTACCAGTACCAGGTGGTGCTCAAGCCCTCGCCGGTCAATATCCAGGAGCTATACATCGACAGCCTGCGCGCGCTGGGCATCGATCCGAACGCCCACGACATCCGCTTTGTCGAGGACGACTGGGAATCCCCCACCCTCGGCGCCTGGGGGCTGGGCTGGGAAGTCTGGCTCGATGGCATGGAAGTCACTCAGTTCACCTACTTCCAGGAAGTCGGTTCGCTGTCGTGCCGCCCGGTGCTGGGCGAGATCACCTACGGTCTCGAGCGCCTGGCGATGTACCTGCAGGGCGTCGAAAATGTGTATGACCTGGTCTGGTCGATCGGCCCGGACGGCACGCCCGTCACCTACGGCAACGTCTATCACCAGAACGAAGTGGAGCAATCCACCTACAACTTCGAGCACTCCAACGTCGAATGGCTGTTCCGCCTGTTCGGCGAATACGAAGGCGAGGCCAAGCGCCTGATGGCCGTGCCGCTGGTGCTGCCGGCCTTCGAGATGGTCATGAAGTGCTCCCACACCTTCAACCTGCTCGACGCCCGTGGCGCGATCTCGGTGACCGAACGCGCCGCCTACATCGGCCGCGTGCGTGCGCTGGCCCGTGAAGTGGCCCAGGCCTATTACAACTCCCGCGAAGCCCTCGGCTTCCCGATGCTGAAGAAGGAGGCCGCGTGATGACTGGCGCGACCCTGCTCGTTGAACTGCTGACCGAAGAACTGCCGCCCAAGGCCCTGCCCAAACTGGGCCAGGCCTTCTCCAACGCCATCGTGGCCGGCCTGCGCACCCGCGGCCTGGCTGCCGCCGACGGTGCCTTCCGCTGGTTCGCCACCCCGCGCCGCCTGGCCGTGACGGTTGCCCACGTGCTCCCCGAAGCCGCCGCCAAGGACGTCACCGAAAAGATCATGCCGGTCTCGGTCGCCCTCACCGCTGATGGCCAGCCGACCCCGGCCCTGACCAAGAAGCTCGAAGGCAAGGGCATTCCCCTGTCGGCCGTGGCGAGCTTCGAGCGCCGCATGGACGGCAAGGCCGAGGCCCTGTTCTACACCAGCACCGTGGCCGGCGCGAAGCTCGCCGACGTGCTCGCCGGCATCGTCCAGGACGCCCTCAAGTCGCTGCCGATCCCCAAGGTGATGCGCTGGGGCGACGGCGACGCCACCTTCGTGCGTCCCGCCCACAAGCTCACCCTGCTCCACGGCGCCGACGTGGTGCCGGGCAGCGTGCTCGACATCCAGTCTGGCCGCACCACCCGCGGTCACCGCTTCATGAGCAAGGGCGACATCGAGATCGCCACCGCCGACGCCTACGAGCCCACGCTCCTCGCCGAAGGCAAGGTGATCCCCGATTTCGCCGAGCGCCGCGCCAACATCGAGAAGCAGCTCGTCACCGAAGCCGGCCGTCAGGGCGCCACCCTCGGCGAATACGCCGATCTGCTCGATGAAGTCACCGCGCTGGTCGAGCACCCGACCGTTTACGTGGGCGAGTTCGAGGCCGAATTCCTGGCCGTGCCGCAGGAATGCCTGATCCTCACGATGCGCGCCAACCAGAAGTATTTCCCGCTGTTCGACAACCAGGGCAAGCTCACCAGCCGCTTCCTGATCGTCTCGAACATGGAGCTGGCCGATCCCACCAACATCATCGCCGGCAACCAGCGCGTGGTGCGCCCGCGCCTGTCCGACGCCCGCTTCTTCTTCGAGCAGGACATCAAGGCCGGCCTCACGCCGCGCGTGGTCAAGCTCGGCTCGGTGGTCTATCACAACAAGCTCGGCTCCCTGGGCGACCGCGTCGAGCGCCTGTCCACCGTGGCCCGCAAGATCGCCGGCATGCTGGGCGCCGACGAGAACCTCGCCAACCGCGCCGCGCTGCTCTCCAAGGCCGATCTGCTGACCGACATGGTCGGCGAGTTCCCCGAACTGCAGGGCATCATGGGCCGCTACTACGCGCTGGCCGAAGGCGCGCAGCCGGTGGTGGCGGAGGCAATCGAACAGCACTACCGCCCGCGCTTTGCCGGCGACGCGCTGCCCGACTCCAACATCGGCCGCGCCCTGGCCCTGGCCGACAAGCTCGACGCCCTAACCGGCTTCTTCGGCATCGGCCAGATCCCCACCGGCGACCGCGATCCCTTCGGCCTGCGCCGTGCCGCCCTGGGCGTGCTGCGGATCCTGATGGAGGGTCAGCTGCCCCTCGATCTGGTCGCGCTCATCAACGAATCTGCCGGGGCCTTCAACCCGGGCGTGCTCGGCGCCGAGCTGCCTGGCCCGCTGTTCGACTTCATGCTCGAACGCCTGCGCAACCTGCTGCGCGAAGCCGGCCATGCCCAGGACGTGGTGGATGCGGTGCTGGCGCTCCGCCCCACCCGCATCGATCTGGTAGTGCCCAAGCTCGAGGCCGTCGTGGCCTTCCAGCAGCTGCCCGAAGCCGCTGCCCTGGCCGCCGCCAACAAGCGGATCGTCAACATCCTCAAGAAGACCGAGGTTGCTCCGGGCGAACCGGACGTGGCGCTGCTCGTCGAGGACGCCGAGAAGGCCTTGTTCCACGCCATCGTCGAAGTCGCCCCGCTGGCCCGCTCCCACTTCCAGAACGAGGCCTACACCGAAGCCCTGCGCGTGCTCGCCGGCCTGCGTGCGGCGGTGGACCGCTTCTTTGACGAGGTGATGGTGATGGCCGATGAGCCGCTGGTGCGTCAGAACCGCCTGGCCCTGCTGGCTCAGCTGGCGGGTCTCATGAACCAGGTGGCCGACATCTCGCGGCTTTCCGCATGAGCCGGGCGAGGGGGCAGTCCATGAAACTCATCGTTCTCGACCGGGATGGCGTCATCAACTTCGACTCCGACCAGTTCATCAAGTCGCCGGACGAATGGAAGCCGATCCCCGGCTCCCTCGAGGCCATCGCGCGCCTCAACGAATCCGGCTGGCGGGTGGTGGTTGCCTCCAACCAGTCCGGGGTCGGGCGCGGGCTGTTCGACATGGACACCCTCAACGCCATCAACGAAAAGATGACCAAGACGCTCGCCCAGGTGGGCGGGCGGCTGGATGCCATCTTCTTCTGCCCCCACGCCGCGGATTCCACCTGCGACTGCCGCAAGCCCAAACCGGGCATGTTCCAGCAGATCGCCGAGCGCTTCAATGTGGACATGCGCGGTGTGCCGGTGGTGGGCGACAGCCTGCGCGACCTGCAGGCCGGCGTCGCCGTGGGTTGCACGCCGTTTCTGGTGCTGACCGGCAAGGGCGTCAAGACCCAGGCCGACCCGGCCCTGCCGCCCGGCACCCAGATCTTCCCCGACCTGGCAGCCATCGCTGCCCAGCTCACCGTCTGACTGGAAACCCCTCCGTGGTCCTGATCCGCAACCTGTTGTTCATGCTCGCCCTGGGCATCTTCACGCCGCTCTACGCCCTCATCGGCATGGCGACCTTCCCGTTCCGCCCGCAGACGCGCCACAAGCTCATCCGGGGCTGGGCGCGGATCATGATCTGGGTCATCAAGCACGTGCTGGGCATTCCGTACCGGCTCGAAGGCGCCGCCAACATTCCGGCCGGGCCGGCCATCGTGCTCTCCAAGCACATGTCCGCCTGGGAAACCATCATGCTGCAGGATGTCTTTCCGCCGATGGTTTTCGTGATGAAGCGCGAGCTCCACAAGGTGCCGTTCTTCGGTTGGGGGATCTCCCAGATGCCGATGATCGCCATCGACCGGGCGGCCGGCAAGGACGCCCTCAATCAGGTGGTCGAGCAGGGGAGCGACCGTCTCAACCAGGGCTTCTGGGTCACCGTCTTCCCTGAGGGCACGCGGGTGGCGCCCGGCACCACCAAGCGCTACAAGCCGGGCGGCGCCTGGCTCGCCCGCGCCACCGGCACCCCGGTGGTGCCCGTGGCCCATAACGCCGGCGAGTTCTGGCCGCGCAACGCCTTCTTCAAGCGCCCCGGCGAAGTGGTGGTGAGCGTCGGCCCGGCCATCGACACCCATGGGCTGACGGTGGACGAGATCAACGCCAGGGCCGAAGCCTGGATCGAGGCCGAGATGCGCCGGCTGTTCCCGTCCCACTACCGCAACGCCGGCAAGCGTCAGGAGCCGGCCAAGGCGTGACCGCGCCGGCCGTCGAATCCCGCGAGATCCTTCTCGACGGGGTGCGCGTTGCCTACACCCTGCGGCGTAGCGCCCGCAAGACGCTGGGGCTGCGCATCGATCACCGGGGGCTCACCGTAGGCGTGCCGCTCCGGGTGGGCCTGCGCGAGGCCGAGGCCTTCATCCGCAGCCACGCCGCGTGGGTCGTCGAAAAACTCCACAACCGTCCGCAGCCCGAGCTCCGTCCGGCCTTCGAGGCCGTCGAAGGGGCGGCCGTGCCCTTTCTGGGCGAGGCCTGGCGGCTCTCCATCGGGCGCGGTAACAACCGGGTGCTGTGGCATGAGATCGGCCCGGAGCGGGTGCTGGAGCTGGCCCTGCGTAGCGGCGGTGATGCCCGCCGGCTATTGTTGCGGGAATTGCAACAAAGAGGCCTCGATTTGTTCAAAAACCGGGTCGAGGAGTTCTGCCTGCGGTTGGGCCGACCGGTGCCGCCGGTGGCGCTCTCCAATGCCCGTACGCGCTGGGGCAGCTGCAGCAGCCGCAGCGGCATCCGTTTGCACTGGCGGCTCATCCATCTGCCCCTCGGCCTGATCGACTACGTGGTGGCCCATGAGGTCGCGCATCTTGTCGAGATGAACCACTCGCCGCGTTTCTGGTCCGTGGTTGAGTCGATCTATCCCGATCACGTCGCCGCCCGCAAGGCCCTGCGCCAGGTGGCGGCGAGTCTTCCTTCCCTCTGACCTTCAGGAAAACAACCATGCGTCTTCTGCACACCATGCTTCGCGTCGTGGACCTCGACCGTTCCATCGCCTTCTACACCGAAGTGCTCGGCATGCGCCTCCTGCGCCGCAACGATTACCCGGAGGGCAAGTTCACGCTGGCCTTCGTGGGCTATCAGGATGAGTCGGAAGGGGCGGTGCTGGAGCTCACCCACAACTGGGGCGTCGAGTCCTACGAGCTGGGCACGGCCTACGGCCACATCGCGCTGGAGGTGCCCGATGCCTACGCGGCCTGCGCGGCGATCAAGGCCCGCGGTGGCAAGGTGGTGCGCGAAGCCGGCCCGATGAAGCACGGAACGACGGTGATCGCCTTTGTGGAGGACCCGGACGGCTACAAGGTGGAGCTGATCCAGGCCAAGTCCTGACCCGCGCCGCCCCCGCCGGCCGGGGGCTCAGGCGGCGGCGAACGCTTCGCGCAGGGCGGCGAGCTCGGCGCGCAGGGCTTCGAGGGCCTGGGGTGCGTCGGCCATGCGCTTTTCGCGGCCGATGCGTTCGAGTTGTGCGGCCCCTGTCTGGGCCCGGCCGGCGCAGAAGTTTGACACCGCACCCTTGAGGGCGTGGGCCGCGTTGTGCAGGGCCTCTGCGTCGCCCTCGACCACCGCTGCCTCGATGTCGGCAAACAGCCGCGGCTCGTCCTCGATGAACATCCCGATGAGTTGTTCCAGCAGCTCCTCGTCACCGCCGAGGTTGAACAGCACTTTCTGACGTTCGAACACCGGGCCGCTGATGCTGGTGGGTTCGCTGGGCGGCGGCGGCGCCGGGTCGCCCCGGCCAGTGTGCTGGATGAGCACCTCGACCAGATCCGGGGCATGCACCGGCTTGGAGAGGTAGCCGTCCATACCGGCGGCGAGGCAGCGCTCCCGGTCGCCCTTCATGGCGTGGGCGGTCATCGCCACGATGGGGGTGCGGGTGGCGCCGGCGGCTTCGCGTTGGCGGATCTGCGCGGTCGCGTCGAATCCGCCCATGATGGGCATCTGCACGTCCATCAGCACCAGGTCGTAGCGGTTGCGGGCGTGGAGCTCCAGCGCTTCCTTGCCGTTGTTGGCCACGTCGGCCTGATGGCCGAGCTTGCCCAGCAGGCGCAGGGCAAGGGTCTGATTCACCACGTTGTCTTCGGCCAGCAGGATGCGCAGCTGGCGCTTCTGCTCGCGCAGGCTGTGGCGGGTGATGAGGGGCGAGCGGTCGGCGCTGCTGCTGTTGCCGGTGTTGTCGTCGATCGGCTCCACCGACAGCAGGATGGCATTGAGCAGGTCGGACGCCATGATCGGCATCGGCAGATACGCGGAGATGCCCATCTCGCGGCAGCGGGCGCCGTCGCCCCGGCGGCCTTCGCCGGCCAGCATGACGATGCATGGGGGCGGCGCGGCGGCGGAGAGGATGGCTTCGGCGAGGTCGAAGCCTTCGATGTCCGGGAGCTGGGTGCTGATCAGCACCACCTTGAAGGGTTTGTTCTCGGCGGTGGCGCGGGCCTGTTCGCGCAGGGCGCCGCTGGCGTCGGAGACGGTGACCGGCTTCATCCGCCACTGGCCCAGCAGCTCGACGAGGGTTGCCCGCTCGGTGCTGCTGTCCACCGCGACGAGGACCGGCAGGCCTTCGAGGTGGGCTTGTTCGTCCAGTACCGGCGTGGCGTGGCCGGCTTCGAAGCGGGCGGTGAAGCGGAAGGTGCTGCCTTCGCCCGGAGTGCTGGTGACGCCGATCCGCCCGCCCATGGCCTGGACGAGCTGGGCGCTGATGGTGAGCCCCAGCCCGGTGCCGCCGTAGCGGCGGGTGGTGGAGGAGTCGGCCTGGGAGAATGCTTCGAAGATCAGGCTCTGTTTTTCTGGCGGGATGCCGACCCCGGTGTCGTGCACGTTGAAGGCGAGCTCGACCTTGCCCGGGTCGCCGTTGCCGGCTTCGGTGCCCGGTTCGACCAGGAGGCGCACTTCGCCGTGCTCGGTGAACTTGATGCCGTTGGAGATGAGGTTGATGAGCACCTGACGCAGGCGGTGGGGATCGCCGATCAGGTTGTCGGGCACCGTCGGGGCCACCTGGGCGGTGATGCGCAGGTTCTTCTCGTCGGCCCGCTGCTGGAGGGTGCGCACGGCGAGGGCGACGCAGTCGCGCAGGCTGAAGTCGATGTGCTCGAAATCGAGCTTGCCGGCCTCGATCTTCGAGAAGTCGAGGATGTCGTTGATGATGCCGAGCAGGGAGTTGGCGGAGGTCTTGACGAGGCTGAGGTATTCCCGCTGCTCGTTGTCGAGGGGCGTGTCGAGGGTGAGC
This sequence comes from Zoogloea oryzae, assembly GCF_030161255.1. Taxonomy (NCBI): domain Bacteria; kingdom Pseudomonadati; phylum Pseudomonadota; class Betaproteobacteria; order Rhodocyclales; family Zoogloeaceae; genus Zoogloea; species Zoogloea oryzae. The sequence continues at coordinate 33,274 of NZ_BSPX01000028.1, read as the reverse complement.
TCGGTCATGCCGATGATGGCGTTCATCGGTGTGCGGATCTCGTGGCTCATGTTGGCGAGGAAGTCGCTCTTGGAGCGGCTGGTGGCCTCGGCGACGTCCCTGGCCTGGCGCATGGCGGCTTCGGCGGCCTTGCGCTCGCCGATATCGCGCACGTAGGCGGTGATCAGCCGGCGACCGGCGCTGTGGACGGCGACCAGGGCGACCTCGGCGGGGAATTCGACCGGGCCGCTGCCGGTGTGCCGGACGGCGATGGCCTCGGTACGCTGGGCGAGGGTGCCGGCCTGGGTGTCGGCCAGCAGGTCGAGGAGGGCCTGGGTCTGGGCGTCGCGGATGCGCTCGGGGAAGAGCAGGGCCACGGCGCGCTGCCCGATGGCCTCGCGGGCGGGGATGCCGAAGGTGCGCTCGGCGGCCGGGTTGTATTCGAGGATGAGGCCGTCTTCGCCGATGGTGACGATGCTGTCGAGGGAGGCTTCGGTGATGGCCCGGTTGCGCGATTCGCTGGCGGCCAGGGCCGACTGGCCTTCGTGCAGGCGCACCGAGGTCTGGTTGAGGGCGTCCACCAGCTGGCGCAGTTCGGCGATCGGGCTATCTTCGTCGAGGGTCTTGCCGTGGCTCGTCTCGAGGGTTTCGGCAAAGTGGGTGGCGCGGGCGAGGCTGCGCAGGGGCGGGCGCAGGAACTGGCGGATGACGAGGGTGCCGATGACGAGGGTGACGATCGCGGCAATCAGGCTGTCGATGATGATGTGCTGGAGGTTGTCGCCGGCCGCCGGGGCGACCTCGATGCGCAGCCAGCCGAGGGGGGCTGCCGCGCCAATGCCGGCCCAGGCGACGAAGTGTGTGGAACCGTTGCCGGTATTGCCCTGGGAGGCCCGGCGGGCGCTGTCCGGGAGGAGGACGGGGACGCCTTCGATGGGCTCGACGGCGATCGGCGCACCGCCTGTGCTCCGGCCGACGCTGGTGATCGGCACGCCCTGACGGTCGGTGACCGTGGCCCGGCGGATGTGGGGGTTGTATTCGAGCTTGAGCAGGTGGCCGGTGGCGCTGGCGATGTTGCCGCTGGCCAGGTGGGGTTCGAGGGCCGAGGCGAGGGCGTGGGTCAGTTCGTCAGCGTGCTGGCGTTCGAGCCGCTCGATGAACTCGACCTGCTCGTTGCCCAGGTAGATCGCGTAGGCGCCAAGGGACAGCGTGAGCAGGAAGGTGAACAGGGCAGTGAGCTGCTGTCCGAGGGTGTGCAGCCCAGCGCCTTGCGCCAGGCGGTGGAGGGCGTCTTTCATTCGTCTTTGAACCGCTCGCGGATTTCCAGTACTTCCGGGATCAGGCCCAGGAAGCTGTCGACGCAGGCCGGGTCGAAGTGGCTGCCGCGGCCTTCGCGGATGAAGTTGAAGGCGGTGTCCAGCTCCCAGGCCGGCTTGTAGGGACGCGGCGAAGTGAGTGCGTCGAAGACGTCGGCCACGGCGACGATGCGCCCGACCAGCGGGATGGCGTCGCCGGCGAGCCCGTCGGGGTAGCCGCTGCCGTCGTATTTCTCGTGGTGGGTGAGGGCGATCTCGGCGGCCATCTGGATCATGGGCGAGGACGAGCCCTTGAGGATGTCGTGTCCGATGCGCGGGTGTTGGCGCATGATCACCATCTCTTCGGGGGTCAGCCGGCCGGGCTTGAGCAGGATGTTGTCGGGCGTGCCCACCTTGCCGATGTCGTGCATCGGGGCTGCGGTGAGGATGCGTTCGCAGGTTTCGGCATCGAGCCCCAGATCGCGGGCGATGATCTGCGAGTAGTGGGCCATGCGCAGGATGTGGGCGCCGGTTTCCGGGTCGCGGAACTCGGCAGCGCGGGCGAGGCGGGTGATGGTTTCCTGCTCGCGGGTGACGATCTCGGCGGTTTTCAGGATCACGGCAGCCTGAAGGTCGTCGTTCCAGGTGCGCATGCGCTGGTGGCTGGCACGCAGCGACAGCATGGTGCGCACCCGGGGGTCGAACTCGTGGCGGTCGATGGGCTTGGTGAGGAAGTCGTTGGCGCCGGCCGCGAGGCTCTCGTAGCGCACTTCCTTTTCGTGGGCCGCGGTGACCATCAGGATCGGGACGGTGTCGGCCGGGTAGAGCTTGCGGACGGTCTCGATGAACTCGATGCCGTTGAGGTCCGGCATCATGTAGTCGACGATGACCAGGTCGGGCTCGTGGCTGCCGCACCATTGGAGACCTTCCAGCGGCGAGCTGAAGGTGACGATCTCGGTGCCCGGCGGCGTGAGCTTGCGGACGAGGGCCTGGATCAGTGTGAGGTTGAGCGGCGTGTCATCGACGATGGCAATGGCCATGAGTTCTCCCGGTAGGCCGCCGAAGCCGGCGGCCAGCGTCAGATTATCGGCCCGAGGTCGTCGAAGTTGAGTCCTGGGCCGGGGCTTGCGGCTGCATCGGCGGCAGTCTGACCCTCGCCGCGGGCGGGCGCCGTGCGCGGCAGGGCGAGGACAAAACGTGTTCCGTTGCCGGGCGAGCTGTGCACGGTGATGCGCCCCCCCAGCACCTGGGTGACCAGATTGTAGACGATATGCAATCCGAGACCGGTTCCACCGCGTCCGAGGCGGGTGGTGAAGAAGGGGTCGAAGATGCGTCGCTGGTCGGCGAGCGGGATGCCCCGGCCGTCGTCGGCGAACTCGATCTGGACGCTGTCTTCGTCCATCACCCGCGGGGTGACCGTGATGCTTCCCCGGGGGAGGCCTTCGAAGGCGTGAAGCAGGGCGTTGGTGACGAGGTTGGTGAAGATCTGCCCGAGGGGGCCGGGGTAGCTGTCGAGGGTGAAGGGCGCCGTCTCGAGCACGTCGAGGGTGAAATCCCCGTGCTTGAACATGGGGCTGATGGTGATGGCCATCTCGCGCAGCACTTCGTTCAGCTCGAAGCGCCGGCGCTGTTCGCTGGTCTGATCCACCGCCACCTGCTTGAAGCTGCGCACCAGCTCCTCGGCCCGCAGCAGGCTGCGCATCAGCAGATCGACGGCCTGCCGGGTGCCCTGGGTGAAGCGGTCGAAATCCGTGCGGCGCAGCTTGCCGGTGCTGTAGGCGCTGATCAGGTCGTCGGTGCGGGCGGCGAGGGTCGAGGCGACGGTGACGCTGTTGCCGATGGGCGTGTTGAGCTCGTGGGCGATGCCGGCGACCAGGGAGCCGAGGGCCGCCATCTTCTCGCTGCGGACGAGCTCTTCCTGCGTCTGATGCAGGATGCCGAGGGCCTTGGTGAGCTCGGCGGTGCGTTCGGCGACGCGCAGTTCGAGGCTCTGGTTGAGATCCTCGATGTGGGCCTGGACGCGGCGTAGTTCGGAGATGTCCACCATCGACCACAGGGCGCAGTCCTCGTCACGAACCCGCAGCCGCCGGGCCGAGACGAGGCAGTTGGCGATGCCCGGACGGCCGATGGGGCGCAGGCGGACTTCCCGCTGCCCGACCACGTCGCTGGTGGCGAAGCAGCCGTAGAGGTCGTCGTAGTCGGCGGGGTCGAGCCAGCAGCCGAGCTCGCCGCTGGTGCGGTTGATGATCTCGTCGCGGGGGCAGTCGAACAGGCGCTCCCAGGCCGGGTTGGCGTCGAGGTAGGTGCGGTCGCTGATGCGGGTGAGAGCCAGGGCGAAGGGCGCCGAATTGAAGATGGTGGAGAACTTGTTCTGGCTGTCGTGGAGGTTGGCGACGGCGGCCTTCTGGTCGGTCACGTCGCGGATGATGCAGATCAGGCAGGTCTGGCCGGCGATGTCGACGGTCGAGGCATTGACCAGGCAATCCCGGTGGCTGCCGTCGGCGGTGCCGAGGGTGCACTGGAAATCCCGCAGCACGGCGTGTTCCTGGAGCAGCTCGACGATGGCGACCCGTTCTTCCGGGTAAGGCCACAGGCCGAGGGCGTGGGCGGTGGTGCCGAGGGCGGTATCCCGCTCCCAGCCGGTGAGGGTGACGAAGGCGGGATTGACGGCCAGCAGCTTCCCGTCCCGCAGGCGGCTGAGGGTGATCGCCTCGGGGCTGGAGTGAAAGGCCGTCGAGAACATCACCTCGGAGATGCGCTGGGCTTCGGCGGCCTCCTGGCGGGCTTTTTCGAGGCGGCGCTGGGGGGTGATGTCCTGGCACACCGCGAGGATGCAGGCCTGACCGTCGATCTCGAGCGCCCGGGCCCGCAGCAGGGCTTCGAGGGGCGCGCCAGACTTGGTGACGAGGATCACCGGACGATTGACCACGTCACGGCCCGCCAGCAATTCGGCCCGGATCGCGGCCCGGTCTTCCGGGTTGTGCCACAGCTGAAGGTCGCTGCAGCTGTGGCCGACGCTCTCGTCCCGGGCGTAGCCGAGGGCGGCGCTCCAGTTGTCGTTGACGTCGATGAGCCGATCGTCATCGAGGGTGGCCAGGGCGACCATGTCCGGCAGGAAGCGGAACAGGGCCGCGAAGCCGGCGTGGGCCGGGTTGAGGGGCGGGGTGGCGGGCGGTGGCATGGGGTTTCAGCGCAGGGCGCGGACCAGGTCGGCCATGGTTCCGAAGCCGACGTCGTAGAAGTGCTGGAGCAGCGGGGCCAGGTGGTTGAGGGCCAGGATCAGCACGCCGAAACCCACCGTCAGGGTGATCGGGAAGCCGATGGCGAACAGGTTGAGCTGCGGCGCGGCGCGGGTCAGGATGCCCAGCGCGATGTTGGTGATGAGCAGCGCGGTGACGATCGGCAGGGCCATCAGCAGGCCGGCCGAGAACACCGTGGCGCCAAAGCGCGCCAGCAGCAGCCAGCCGCCCTTGTGGGGCGGGGTGGCGCTGATCGGCATCCACTCGAAGCTGTGGGCGAGGGCGTCGACCAACAGCAGGTGGCCATTGAGGGCGAGGAAGATGAGCGTGGCCATGAGGATCAGGAACTCGCCGACGACCCCGGTCTGGCCACCGGCCACGGGGTCGAAGAAGGTGGCGAAGGACAGGCCCATCTGCAGGCTGACGATCTCGCCCATCACGTCGAGGGAGGCGAACACGACCCGCAGCACGAGGCCCATCGCCACGCCGGTCATGGTTTCGATCGCAATGATGAGCAGGCCGTCCCACGAGCCGAGGGAGATCGTCGGGGGCGGCGGCAGGGCCGGGACGATGCCGATGGTGATCGCCAGCCCCACCATCAGCTTGATCCGCCGCGGGATGCCGTTGTTGGAGAACACCGGCGCCATCCCCACCAGCCCGAGGATGCGGGCGAGCGGGAAGGCGAGCATCGCAAGCCAGGCGTCGAGCTGGGCGCTGGTGACCGACAGCATCGGGCTACCCGATCATCGCGGGGATGTTCTCGAACAGGCGGCGGATGAAGTCGGTCATCATCGTGATCATCCACGGCCCGGCCACCACCAGGGTGATGAAGGTGGCGATGAGCTTGGGCACGAAGGACAGGGTCTGTTCGTTGATCTGGGTGGCGGCCTGGAAGATCGACACCACCAGACCGGTGACCAGCGCGGCGATGAACAGCGGCGCGGAGACCAGCAGGGTGAGTTCGAGGGCCTGGCGGCCGAGGTCGATGACGGTGGTGGGAGTCATGGCGGGTTCCTTCCGGCGGCTATCCGAAGCTCTGCACCAGCGAGCCGATCAGCAGGTTCCAGCCATCCACCAGCACGAAGAGCATGATCTTGAACGGCAGCGCAACGATGGCCGGGCTCATCATCATCATCCCCATCGACATCAGCACCGAGGCGACCACCATGTCGATGATCAGGAAGGGGATGAACACGATGAAGCCGATCTGGAAGGCGGTCTTGAGCTCGGAGGTGACGAAGGCGGGGATCACCACCCGCATCGGCAGCTCCTCGGCCTTCTCGACCCGCGGCGTCTTGGCGAGCTTGGAGAAGAGGTTGAGGTCGGGCTCGCGGATCTGCTTGAGCATGAAGGCCTTGACCGGCACGGTGGCCCGGTCGAGGGCTTCGTTGAAGGTGATGCGGTTTTCGGAAAGCGGCTGCCAGGCCTCGGTGTAAACCTTGTCGGCCACCGGCGCCATGATGAAGAAGGTGAGGAACAGCGACAGGCCGACGATCACCTGGTTGGGGGGCGAGGTCTGGGTGCCCATCGCGTGGCGCAGCAGCGACATCACGATGATGATCCGGGTGAAGCTGGTCATCATCAGCACGATGGCCGGCAGGAAGCTCAGGGAGGTGAGCAGCAGCAGGGTCTGCACCGACAGGCTGTACTGGGTGCCGCCACCGCCGGCGGGTGCGGTGGTGAGGGCCGGCATGGCCTGGGCGAGCGCCGGCAGGGGCAGCGCCAGCAGCAGGGGCGGGATGAGCGGCGCCAGACGGCGCAGGGCGGAGAGGGCTTTCATCGGGGGCGACGCTCCAGCGTCTGTTTGAGCCAGGTCTGGAAATCCGCGCCACCGGCGGCGGGCGACGGTGTGTCGCCGGGGGCGGTGGGCAGGTCGATGGCGTCGAGGGTGTGCAGCGCGGTGATCCGGCCGGGTGAGACGCCCAGCACCAGCACCTTGTCGGCCACTTCCACCAGCACCACGCGCTCCCGCGGGCCGACCGAGGTGGCGCCGCGCACCTTCAGCAGCCCGCCCTTGCCGCCCTGACCGGCGCCGAGGCGCTTGAGCAGGTGCAGGCTGCCGATCAGCAAACCGATGATGAGGGCGAGGCCCAGCAGCATCTGCACGACGCTGCCCGTCACGTCGGCGCTGCCGTCGGCAGGCAGGACGGGGCCGGATAAGAGCAGCAGGCCGGCAGGGGGCAGTAAGTGGCGCATGGCGATTGGGGGAGGAATCCGGGGCATTCCGGGGGGAGCCTGGAGGGGAGAATAGCCCCGGCCCGCGGCGTGGCATGGGCCGATTAGGCGGGCAAAACGGCACTTTTTCATGCTTTCGGCTTTTGCCTGCTGAACTGCGCCGGGCGCCTATACTCAAACGGCACGGAGCGCCCGATTCTTGCCGGGCCGCTCGGGAAGACGGCAGACCCAACAGAGTGGAGGTGCGATCATGTTGCTGTGGCATCGTGACAGCCAGCTCGCGGCTGGCGTGACGGACGGAGGGGCGCCGGGTGCGGCGTCGTCCGGTTACGAGGAGAAGCGTCAGCGAGCCCTCAAGATTCTCGGCGAGCGCTGGCTGCTCCATCGGGCCAATGCACCCGACCGCCGCCCGGCGAGTTCGGTGCTGATGAGGGGGCGGACCGGGGTGGTGTGACGTCCGCCAGATCGTGAATGCAGTTCGGCCCCGCGGTGTTGCGCCGCGGGGCCGAAAGCTTTTGTGGGGCGGGGATCAGGAGCGCAGTTTGCGGATGCGCTCGGCGGGCGTGATGATGTCGGTGAGGCGGATGCCGAACTTGTCATTCACGACCACCACCTCGCCCTGGGCGATCAGGGTGCCATTGACGAGCACGTCCATCGGTTCGCCGGCAAGGCCATCGAGCTCGACCACCGAGCCGTGGGCCAGTTGCAGCAGGTTGCGGATGGCGATCTTGGTGCGTCCCAGCTCCACGGTGAGCTGCACCGGGATGTCCAGGATCATGTCGTAGTCGTTGATCGAGCCGCTCTTGGCGCCGGCCTGGCCGAAGTCCGGGAAGAGCTGGCTGGCGGGCTTGGCCTGGAAGGGGGATTCATCGCCGAGGGCAGGCTCTGCCGGGTCGGTGAGGCCCTCGGCGGCGGCCTGCTCCTGCATCGCAGCGGCCCAGTCGTCGTCGCTGATCTGGTTGTCGTCGGGGGTATCGGTTTCTGACATGGCTCACTCCTGGCTGGGGGCCGGGGTTTCTTCTTCCTGGGCGAGGAAGCGTTCGATCTTCAGCGCGTACTGGCCGCGCTGCACGCCGTAGCGGCATTCCATGAAGGGGATGCCGTCCACTTCAGCCTGGATGGTTTCGGGGATGTTGAGGGGGATCACGTCGCCGGGCTTCATGTTGACGATGTCCCCCAGGGTGACCTTGGCGTAGCCCAGCCGGGCCGCCAGCGTGACTTCGGCGCTCTGCAGCTGCTTGCCCATCATGCTCACCCAGCGGTTGTCCTGGGTGATGTGGTCGCTCTGCATCGTCGAGTAGAGCGTCTCGCGGATGGGCTCGAGCATCGAATACGGGAAGCAGAAGTGCATCTCGGCCTGGGCGCCGCCGAATTCCAGCGTGAACGACGCCGCCACCACCACTTCGGAGGGCGTGGCGATGTTGGCGAACTGGGGGTTCATCTCCGAGCGCACGTATTCGAACTCGAGCTTCTGTACCGGCGCCCAGGCCTTGGCGTATTCCTCGAAGGTGACCTTCAGCAGGCCCTGGATGATGCGCTGCTCGGTGAGGGTGAAGTCGCGGCCTTCGACGCGGGTGTGGAAGCGCCCGTCGCCGCCGAAGAGGTTATCCACCACCAGGAACACCAGGTTCGGGTCGAGCACGATCAGGGCGGTGCCCCGCAGCGGCTTGGAGGTGAACAGGTTGAGGTTGGTGGGCACCACCAGATTGCGGACGAACTCGCTGAACTTCTGCACCTTGATCGGGCCGACCGAGACCTCGACGTTGCGGTGCATGTAGTTGAACAGCCCGATCCGCAGGTAGCGGGCGAAGCGCTCGTTGATGAGCTCCATCGTGGGCATGCGCCCACGGACGATGCGTTCCTGCGTGGCGAGGTTGTACGGTCTTATCCCGTCTCCGCCCTCTTCGCCGGCGTCCTGCTCGTCGGACTCCCCGGTGACGCCCTTGAGCAGGGCATCAACCTCTTCCTGGGAGAGAAAGTCCTGAGCCATGGTGGTTTTTCCGCTTACTGCACGATGAACTGGTTGAACAGCACGGCCAGCACGGGGCCGTCATCCTCGGGGCGGCTGCGCTTGTTCTTCTTCTTGGGGTTGGGCGCGTAGCCCAGCACGTCGTTGGCCTCTTCCTTCACCTCGTCGGCGAGCTCCTCGCGGCCTTCGGTGGTGGCGAGGTCGGACGGCTTCTTGGACGACAGCAGCATGATGACCCGGTGCTTCAGCTCGGGCATGTAGAGCTTGAGCGAATCGCCCACCTTGGCGTCGGACACCCGCAGCACCATCGTGGCCTGCAGGAAGTGGTCGCCCTCTTCGGGGGACAGGTTGACCGTGAACTGCTCGAGCTGCACGAAGACCGGCGGCTTGGACGGGTCCACCTTCACCTTCGGCGGCTCGTGGGACACCGGTTCTTCCTCTTCCTCGCCCTCGGCGTGCTTCTTCTTGCCCAGCAGCATGAAGGCAGCGCCGCCCGCGATCGCCAGGATCAGGACAGCGACGATGATGATGATGAGCTTCTTCTTGCCCCCCTTGGCAGGGGCTTCGCCCTCGGCGGCTTCGGCTTTGGCCGGTGCTTTCGACATGCTGGATTTCTCCTTATCTCAATGCATTGTTATCCATCACGTCCGCCCGGCAAGCCTCGAATAGGGGCCAAAGCCCCCGTCATTTGTGGCGATTCAGGCGAACGTATCCACCAATCCTTCTGCGCGCCGCAGCCAGGGGCTGGCCGCGGCGGTGCTGACGCCGATCTCGTTGGTGCCGCGCGAGGGGTTGAACTGCCCGCCGCGCCGGCCTTCGCCGGAGCCGCCGGGCTGGCCGGAGGTGCCCACGTCGGTCTGGCCCAGGTTGATGCCGCTCTGCTCCAGCACCTCGCGCAGGCGGGGCAGGCTCTGCTCGATCAGGTCGCGGGCGGCCGGCGTGGCGGCGACGATCTGCGCGGTGGTCTGGTCGCCGCTGATGGTGATCGACACCTCCACCTTGCCCAGCTGGGGCGGGGTGAGGGTGAGTTCGGCGTGGCTTTCCGACTGGCCGACCATCCAGCTCACCCGGTTGCCCACTTCCTCGGGCCAGCCGGGGGCGCCGGCCGGCGTGGCGACGTGCAGAGGCACCGGGCTCGCGACCGGCTGGGCGCTTTCGCCCCGCAGGTTGGCAAGGGCCGCCGCGTGGATCGCCGCGAAGTTGTTGGTCGGGGCGGCGGCCACGTCAGCGCCGGTTTCGGTCTCGTGGCGGCTGCTGGCGATGGCGAGGCCGCCAGCGAGGTCGGCCGGCGGTGTCTTGGGGGCGGGGGTGGCATCCGGACCGGCAGGTGCGGCATGGTGGCCGGCAAGATTTGCCGCATCGGCCGCCAGATCGGTCAGCCCTTGGCTGGGCTTGCCGGCCTCGCCGCCATCGACGCTGAGGCCCGCGGTGGTGTCGATGGCGCCCTTGGCGGAGTCCGGTGTGACGCCGGTGGTGGTGCGGGGCAACGGCGTCGGGATGGCGTTGGCTGCGGCAGCGGCGCCGGCCAGCAGCGCGGAGAGGTCGGCCGGCGCAGTGGGCGCCTGGGCCTGGGCTGCGTCTTCGGTGGGCTTGGCGGCTTCGTCGCTCACGGCGGCGGCCTTGGCGTCGCTGGATGCGGCCTCGTCGGGGCTGGATTCGCCGCGCATCTGGCGTTTCAGTTCGGAGGCGAAACCCTGCTCGGGCGCTTCCGTCTTTCCGGTGTCGGCGGACGCGTCGGGGCGCGTGCCGGTGGCGGATTTGACGGAGGCGACGGGCGCAGTGTTGGCGATCGGGTTCAGGGCCGGTCCGGGCATGATGTTGAGTCCTGGTGAGGATGCTGACCCACGTTACCCAGCAAGCCACGTGCCAGGGCGGCGCCCGGGCGGATCACTCCTCTTCGGGGCGATCGCGGAATTGCTTGGCGGCGTGTTCGTCGGTGAGCCGCTGTTCCTGCTTGGCTTCCTTGCGGGCCTGCTCGCTCTGGTGGCGGTGCGACAGGGTGTCGAAGGCCTTCACCTTGTTGCGCTGATCCACCCAGGCCTGCTGGCCCTGCTCGGTGCGCTGCCTGGAGTCGGAGACAAGGCGCTGCTGCTGGGCGATCGCGTCATCGAGCTTGCCGAGGAAGGCGCTGAAGTTGCGCCAGGCGTCGGGGCCGATGCCGTTGCGGGCCGCTTCCACGAAGCGGGCCTGGTATTCCTTGCGATAGTCCACCAGCAGGGCGAGCTTTTCCTCCACGGCGTGTTCGCTCGCAATGAGCTCGCCGAGCTTGCGCGCGGCGTCGTCCATGCGGCTGTTCGCCAGATCCAGCAGGGTTTGCAGCGGGAACCGCTCAGTCATCTTCACGTTCCTTCGGCGTTATCGGGCAGGGGACGGGAATCTTTAGGGGCGGGGTGACATCACCTTTCGGGCGCCGGGGGGTGTGAAAGCTGCTCATGGCGTGGCTCCGAAAAGGGCGTGCAGCTTTTCAACAGCGGATTCGTAGGGTTCGCACTCTTCGATGCGTTGCTGCAGGAAGGCTTCGAGCCGCGGGTACATGGCCACGGCCTGGTCGAGCACCGGGTCGGAGCCGGCGTGGTAGGCGCCCACGGCGATCAGGTCGCGGGAGCGCTGGTAGCGGGAGAACAGCTGCTTGAAGCGCCGCACCATGTCGAAGTGCTGGCTCTTGACGAGGTTGTGCATGGCCCGGGAGATCGACTGCTCGATGTCGATGGCCGGGTAGTGGCCTTGGTCCGCCAGATTGCGCGACAGCACGATGTGGCCGTCGAGGATCGCCCGGGCCGAGTCGGCGATCGGATCCTGCTGGTCGTCGCCTTCGGCTAGCACGGTGTAGAAGGCGGTGATCGAGCCGCCGCCTTCCGGCCCGTTGCCGGCCCGCTCGACGAGCGCCGGCAGGCGGGCGAATACCGATGGCGGGTAGCCGCGGGTGACCGGCGGTTCGCCAATGGCGAGCGCAATCTCGCGCTGGGCCATGGCATAGCGGGTGAGGGAATCCATGATCAGCAGCACTTGCTTGCCCTGGTCGCGGAAGTACTCGGCCACCGTGGTGGCGTAGGAAGCGCCTTGCAGGCGCATCAGCGGGCTGCAGTCGGCCGGGGCGGCGATCACCGCCGAGCGGGCCAGGCCTTCGGGGCCCAGGTTGTGCTCGATGAATTCCTTCACTTCGCGGCCCCGCTCGCCGATCAGCCCGACGACGATCACGTCGGCGGCGGTGTAGCGGGCCATCATGCCAATGAGCACCGATTTACCCACGCCGGAGCCGGCAAACAGGCCCATCCGCTGGCCGCGACCGACGGTGAGCAGGCCGTTGATGGCGCGGATGCCCACGTCCAGCGACTGGCTGATGGGCGCCCGCTGCAGCGGGTTGATCGGCCGCGCCTGGAGCGAGCGGCTGTGCCGCATCGCCAGCGGGCCGAGGCCCTCCAGCGGGCGGCCGGCGCCGTCGACCACGCGGCCGAGGAGCTCGTCGCCCATGGGCAGGTGCTTGGCCCGGTCGGAGGCGCGGCGGCGCGGTTCGATGCGCTCGCCGGCGATGAGCGGCGGCTGGGTTGGCTCAACCGGCAGCACCTGGGCGCCGGGGGCCAGGCCGAACACGTCGTCGGTGGGCATCAGGAAGATTTTTTCACCGTGGAAGCCCACCACTTCGGCCTCCACCGAGGCGCCACCCGGGATCACGATGCGGCAGCCCGAGCCCAGCGGCAGCTTGAGCCCGGAGGCTTCCATCACCAGCCCGTTGATGCGGGTGAGGCGGCCGGACAGCTGATAGGGGGCGGTGGCGCCCACCAGCTTGCGGCTGTCGGCGAGGTAGGCGCGCCAGGTTTCGGTGCCGTGGTCCATCAGCTGCCGTCCCCATCCCACAGGACATTGCGGCCGAGGTTGTCCATGATGCGGCGCCAGCGGGTCTGCAGGGTGGCGTCGATCTGGCTGCCGGCGGCTTCGATGCGCGCGCCGCCACGGGCGATGCTGGCGTCTTCCACCAGCCGGTGGCCGCCGTGGGTGAGCTGCTCGCCCAGGTAGTCGCGGACCATCGCCAGGTCTTCGGGGTTGAGATGCACCATGGCGTGGGCCTGGGGCAGTTGCAGCAGGGCCTCGCGGATCAGTTCGGCGACGGATTCCGGGTTGTGGGCGAGGCTGTGGCGCACCATCTGGCGGGCCACCTCGATGGCGACGGCGAGGATCTCGTCGGCCACTTCCTGGTCGAGGCTGGTCATGGCGTTCTCGAGGCTCTGCACCAGGCCGTGGAGCTGCATCGCCTCCATCCGCCCGCGGGCCGTGGCCTCCTCGTAGCCGGCGTCGTAGCCTTCCTTGCGGGCTTCCTCGTGGATGCGCTCGATCTCGTCGGCTGTGGGCAGGTGGATGTGCGGCTCGGGGATCGGAATCTCGGGCTCGAGCTCGACCGGCGCCTCGAACACGGGTTCGGGGGGCGGCGGTTCGGGCTCGGGGTCGGCGGCGAGGGCAGGGGCGTCGTCGACGGGCGCCGGCATCAGCGGCTCGTCGAAGGACGGCAGTTGCCAGCGCCGGTAGGCGCCGGATGCCTGGGTCGGGCTCATTGCAGCGCTCCGCCTTTACACGAAGGCATCGTCGCCGCCTCCGCTGGACAGCGCGATCTGGCCTTCCTCGGCCAGACGGCGGGCCGTCTTGAGGATTTCCTTCTGCTCGGCCTCGACCTCGGACAGGCGCACCGGGCCGCGGGATTCGAGATCCTCGCGGAGCATCTCGGCGGCGCGCTGGGACATGTTCTTGAAGATCTTCTCGCGCATTTCGGGCGGCGCGCCCTTGAGGGCGATGACCAGCGAGTCGCTCTGCACTTCGCGCAGCAGGGTCTGGATGCCGCGGTCGTCGAGGTCCATGAGGTTCTCGAACACGAACATCTCGTCGAGGATCTTCTGGGCGAGGTCCGGGTCGTATTCGCGCACGTTGTCGAGGATCGCCGTCTCGGCGGCCGAGCCGACGAAGTTGAGGATGTCCGCCGCGTGGCGCACGCCGCCCATGGCGGTCTTCTTGACCGTCGTGGCGCCGGCCAGCATGCGGGTGAGGGCTTCGTTCAACTCGCGCAGGGCCACCGGCTGCACGCCGTCGAGGGTGGCGATGCGCAGCAGCACGTCGTTGCGCAGGCGGTCGGTGAAGTGCTTGAGGATCTCGCCGGCCTGGTCGAACTCCAGGTGCACCAGGATCGTGGCGATGATCTGCGGGTGTTCGTTCTTGATGAGATCGGCGGCGGTGGCGGCGTCCATCCACTTCAGGCTTTCGATGCCGGCGGTGTCGGAGCCCTGCAGCACGCGGCCGATCAGGTGGTTGGCACGTTCGTCGCCGAGGGCCTTGGTGAGCATGGCCTTGATGTGCTCGTGGTCGGCCTCGATGGGCGAGCCCTTCTCGGAGAAGACGATCAGCTCGTCGAGGATGCCCTCGACCCGCTCCCGGGGCTGGGCCGTCATGCCCGCCATCGACGCGCCCAGTTTCTGGACTTCCTTCGGGCCGAGCAGCTTCAGCACTTCGGCCGCCTCGTCGGCGCCGAGCGTCAGCAGGAGCAGGGCGCTCTTTTCCAGCCCTTCATCGTTGCTGCTCATTGCTTCCCATCCATTCCTTGATCAGGTTGGCGACCATCCGCGGGTTGTCCTTGGCCAGGGCCAGGGCCTTGGCGAGTTTCTCCTCGTAGGCGAGGCGCGCGGCGGCTTCGGGCGACAGGGCTACTTCGGCACCTTCCTCTTCACCTTCCTCGCCCTCTTCGCCTTCCTCGCCAGCGGCAGCGGCCTCGGCCGCGGCTTCTTCTTCCTTGGTTTCCGGTTGCGGCATGACCTGCTTCAGGAGCGGGCGGATCACGCCGAAGGCCACGAAGGCGATCACCCCGGCAATGACCAGATACTTGATGAGCTCCTTGAACAGCGCGACGTTGTCCGGGTCCTTCCAGATCGGCGTCTCGAGCTGATCCTTGTCGGAGGCCACGAAGGGGCTGCTGGCCACGCTGATGGTGTCGCCGCGGTCCTTGCTGTAGCCCACCGCGTCGCGCACCAGATCCTCGACGCGCTTGCGCTCTTCATCCGTGAGCGGAACCGGCTTGGCGACGCCGTTCTTGTCCTTCTCTTCCTTCTGGTTGAGGGCCACCGCCACCGACAGCCGGCGGATCTGGCCCAGCGCCTTGCGGGTGTGCTGGATGGTCTTGTCCACCTCGTAGTTGATGGTCGCGCTCTTGGTGGTGCTGAGGGGCGGCTGCTGGTTCGGGCCGGCAGCACCGCCGACCGGCGGGGTGGTGAGCGGGGCGGTGGCCGGCACCGGCGGCTGGTTGGTGAGCGCGCCCGGCACGCCCTGGGCGGCCTGTTCGCGGGTGGTGCTCTCGTTGCTCTGCTGGCTGCGGATCGCCTGCTCGGGCGACGGGTTGGGGCGATAGGTCTCGGCGGTCTGCTCGGTGACGTTGAAATCCACGTCGGCCGACACCTGGGCGCGGAAGTTGCCCTTGCCGAACAGCGGCGTGAGGATGGCGTTGATGCGCTCGATGTAGCCCTCCTCCAGCTCGCGGGTGTATTTGATCTGGGTGGCGTCGAGGTTGGTGCGCAGCGGGTCCGGCTTCTTGGTGAGCAGGGTGCCGTCCTGGTCGATCACGCTCACGTTTTCGTTGGTGAGCTGGGGCACGCTGGACGCGATGAGGTGCACGATGCCGGCGATCTGGCCGGGGTCGAGGGCGCGGCCGGTGTGCAGGTTCACCATCACCGAGGCGGTGGGCTTCTGCTCGTCACGCAGGAAGGCGGTCTGCTTGGGGATAGCCAGATGTACCCGGGCGCCGGCCACGCTGGCGATCGCCGAGATGGTGCGCGACAGCTCGCCTTCGAGGGCGCGCTGGTAATTGACCTGCTCGTGAAACTGCGACAGCCCGAGCTTCTGGTTCTCCATCAGCTCGAAGCCCACCAGCCCGCCCTTGGGAATGCCCTGGGCGGCGAGGCGCAGGCGCAGGTCGTGCACGTTGGCGGCGGGGACGAGGATCGCGTTGCCGTTGTCGGAGAACTTGTAGGGGATGTTCTGCTGCTGGAGGCTGGCCACGACGGCGCCTCCGTCCTTCTCGGCGAGGTTGGAGAACAGCACGGCGTAGTCCGGCTGCCGGCTCCACAGGAGCACGCCGACGACCAGCGCAATGGCGAAGGCCAAAGCGGCGCCCGCGGCGAGCTTCTGGCGCTGCGACAGATTGCGGATGTTCTCCAGCACCTGAGTGAACGGTGAGGCGGGCGGCGGTGGAGCGACGGCGGCGTCTTCTGCTGCCATGGAAACATTCCCCTCTTACGGATGCTCGCATTCTCGGCGAGGCGCAATCCGATCAAGGGCAGGATTAGCAGCAGTTTTTGCCGCCTATTTGCCGCCTTGGCTTGCCGCCGACGGGCCTAAGCTGCGAACCGGTGAATTTCGCCCCGTGCCCTTCATGAACCTGCCCGCCACCGAAGACCGTCTCGACGCCCGCCAGCTGGCTGAAGCCTTTCGCCAGTTCAGCGAGGCGTCGGAGGCCCTGACCGGTGCCTACGCCGGCCTGCAGACGCAGGTTGGTCAGCTGACCGAACGTCTCAGCGTGCTGATGGGCGCGCTGCCGGCGGGCGTCGTCGTGCTCGACCGGGACGGCCGCGTGGTTCAGGCCAACCGGGCCGTCGAGGCGATGTTCGAGGCGCCGCTGGCCGGCGTGGATTGGGCGGCGTTTTCTGCCGCCCGCCTGGCGCCCACCGAAACCCCGGGCGAATGGCAGCTCGGATCGGGCGCCGAAACCCGTCGCCTCACCCGCGACGACGCCGCGCTCGAATCCGGCGACGGCCACATCGTGCTGCTGACCGACGTGACCGACGCCCACCGCATGCGCCTCGCTGCCGAACGCAACGAGCGCCTCGCCGCGATGGGCGAGATGGTCGCCGGGCTGGCCCACCAGTTGCGCACGCCGCTGTCGGCCGCGCTGCTCTACACCGCCAACCTGGTGCAGCAGGAAATGGGCCCCGCCGACCGGGAGCGCATCGGCAACCGGGCGATGGAGCGCCTGCGCCATCTCGAAAAGCTGATCCGCGACATGCTGCTGTTTGCCCGTGGCGAAACCCTCGGCCGCGAGCCCTTCGGCATCTGCGATCTGGTGGCCGAGCTCACCCACACCCTCGAGCCCCTGGCCCGCGCCAAGGGGCTGACCCTCGAATCCGCCTGCGCCTGCGGCGACACCCAGGTGGTGGGCGACCGCAAGGCCATCGCCGGCGCCCTCACCAACCTGCTCGAGAACGCCGTCCAGGCGCTGGATGCCGGCGGCGTGATCCGCTTCGAGGCCCGGCTGGACGGCGCGCTTACCCGCTTTACGGTGGCCGACAACGGCCGCGGCATTGATCCGGCACTACAGTCGCGGCTCTTCGAGCCGTTCTTTACCACCCGGCCCGACGGAACAGGATTGGGCCTGGCGATCGCGCGGGGCGTGGCCCGGGCCCACGGGGGAGACATCGGCATCGATTCCGAACCCGGTCGTGGCACGGTTTTTTCGCTGACCCTCGCCATGGGCGGCTGACGCCCGGCTCGCCCAGTTGCACCCCGCTTTAGAGAGACGTCCCATGCCCGAAGCCCTCAACATCCTGGTAGTCGAAGACGATGCGCCCCTGCGCGACGCCGTGTGCCTGACCCTCGAGGTCGCCGGCCACGCGGTGACCGGCGTCGGCGACGGCCCGGCGGCCCTGTCCGAGGTGGAAAAGCAGGCCTTCAACCTGGTGTTGTCAGACCTGAAGATGCAGCCGATGGACGGCCTGCAGCTGCTGGCCGAGCTGCGCCAGCGTCTGCCCCAGCTGCCGGTGCTGCTGATGACCGCCTTCGGCGATGTCGAGAAGGCCGTTGACGCCATGCGCGGCGGCGCCTGCGACTTCCTGATGAAGCCCTTCGAGCCCAAGGTGCTGCTCGAACACGTCGAGCGCTACGCCGTCACCCGGCGCGACGACGACATGATTGCCGCCGACCCCCACACCCGCAAGCTGCTGGCCCTGGCCGACAAGGTGGCCGAGACCGACGCCACGGTGCTCCTCAACGGCGAGTCGGGCACCGGCAAGGAAGTCTTTGCCCGCTACCTGCACGAACACTCCTCCCGCCGCAGCGGCCCCTTCGTGGCCATCAACTGCGCGGCGATCCCCGACACGCTCCTCGAAGCCACCCTGTTCGGCCACGAGAAGGGCGCCTTCACCGGCGCCGCCAGCAGCCAGGCTGGCAAGTTCGAGCAGGCCGAGGGCGGCACGCTGCTGCTGGACGAAATCTCCGAGATGCCCCTGGGCCTGCAGGCCAAGCTGCTGCGCGTGCTGCAGGAGCGCGAGGTGGAGCGGGTGGGCGGCAAGAAGGCGATTCCGCTCGACATCCGCGTGCTGGCCACCACCAACCGCGACATGAGCAAGGAAGTGGCCGCCGGCCGTTTCCGCGAGGATCTGTTCTACCGCCTCAACGTGTTCCCGCTGGCGATCCCGTCGCTGCGCGAGCGGCCCGGCGACATCGTGCCCCTCGCGCGGCATTTCGCGCTGCTGCATGGCGTGCGTCTCAAGCGCGTGGGGCGCCTGTCGCCCGAGGCCGAGGAGGTGCTCCTCACCTATCACTGGCCGGGCAACGTGCGTGAGCTGGAAAACACCGTCCAGCGGGCGCTGATCCTCAGCAGCGGTCAGGCCGTGTCGGGCGAGACAATCCGCCTGTGCCTGCCCCACTGGAACGGCGAGCCGGTGCGGATGGTGGTGCCGCCGCCGGCGACGATGCCGGCACCGTTTGCCGTGGAGCCGGCAATTTCTGCCGTCGATGCCGCTGCCGAAGCCCGCGAAGCCGCTCGCCCGGCCAACATGAAGGATCTGGAGCGGGAGCACATCCTGCAGGTGCTGAAAGAGGTCGGCGGGTCGCGAAAGCGAGCCGTGGCGCAGCTTGGCATCTCCGAGCGCACCCTCCGCTACAAGCTCCAGCAGTACCGCGAGGAAGGGCTTTTCAGCGGCTGATGCGCACCTTGTGCTCTGTGGCACGTCACTTGCTCTGCTATAGTCGAGTCAAAGGAGCAGGATCATGGATACCCGCGGAATCGATCAGATGTTGTCGGAGCTTCGCGCCACTTCGCAGGTGGCGTCGGGCAAGTCCGCCCAATCGGCCCAGGCCGCCGGCGAGACCGATTTCGGTCAGGTGCTTCAAACCGCCATCGACCAGGTGAGCTCCGCCCAGATGCAGGCCCAGGAAATGTCCAAGGGCTTCTCGGCGGGCGATCCGAACGTCAATCTGCAGGACGTGATGGTCAATCTGCAGAAGGCCAACCTGTCGTTCCAGCAGATGGTTCAGGTGCGCAACAAGCTCGTCACCGCCTATCAGGACATCATGAACATGTCGGTGTGACGGCAGTTCAGGGTTCAAAGACAAAAGCCGGCGAAAGCCGGCTTTTGTCTTTGTGCGTGAGCGCGGGACTCAACGGATGCGTTCGCGGGCGTTGCGCTCGCGTTCGGCCTTGAGGATGTAGCGCTGGATCGTCGAGGCCATGCTGGCGGGGAGGTCGGTGAACTCGCAGCCGGCGCGGAGCATGGTGCTGCCGTCCCGGTTGGTGATGCGGAAGATGTTGCGCACCCGCAGCGAGGTGACGATCGGGCCCGTCTCGGGGAGCATCAGGCGGCAGTCGGTCAGGATGGTTTCCGGCTCCAGGGTCGGCTCGTTCGGCGGCAGGAGGATCGCCAGCCCGCCGCTGCTGATGTCGAGCACGGTGGCCTCCATCGACACCATGCGCTTCTCGCCGCCGCTGCTCACGGGGATCAGGCAGCTGAGGCTGTGGGGGTTGCTGGCGATCAGCCGGTAGTACTCGCGGCGTTGCAGGCGCAGCAGCACCTCGGGGAGCGCGATGCGGAAGGCGGTGTGGCCTTCGTGGTTGATGCGCACGGGCCTGGTCGCGGCAAACTGGATCTTGATCTTGTCGAGCTGGGTGACGCAGATCAGCTGCTCGGTACCATCCACGCGGTCGTTGATCACGTCGCTGCTGGCGGCGTCGAGGATCAGCGTGTCGTTGTCCGGATTGACGTCCAGAATGGCGGTGAGGAAGGAGTCGGCGCTGGCGTCGATGAAGGCACTGATCATCGCGCGCTTCTGCACGAGGCTGCGCAGGTTGTAGAGGATGTCGGTCTTTCCGCGGAGCAGGTAGCGGGAGTGTTCGTCGGCCTGCAGGAGTTCGAACTTGAGCGGCATGATGGCAGTGGCGTTCGGAGATCGGCTGAAACACCGATTCTAACAGTCGGGTGGATGACCCCGACGGTGGAGCAAGTCGCATGCCCGATGAAATCTGCGATACAAAATGAATCGGGGGACGGAAAACCGTCCCCCGACTGACTGACCGACGGCCAGATGGATCAGCGCGTGGCTTCCCGCTCGATTTCCTCGAGGCTGGTGTGGCGCACGTCGCGGCCCTTGACCATGTACACCACGTACTCGGCGATGTTCTTGGCGTGGTCGCCGATGCGCTCGACCGACTTGGCGACGAACATCAGCTCGATGGCCTGGGAGATCGTGCGCGGGTCTTCCATCATGTAGGTGATGAGCTGGCGCATGATGCCCTTGAACTCGGCATCCACCTCCTTGTCGTGGCGCACCACCTGGGCGGCGGCCACGGTGTCGAGGCGGGCGTAGGCGTCCAGCGCGGTGCGCAGCATGTCCACCACCGCGTCGGCGATGTGCCCGAGGCGGATCTGCGGCATGAAGGGCGAGCCGTTGCTGTGCAGCTGCTTGGCCGTCTTGGCGATCTTCTTCGCCTCGTCGCCGATGCGCTCAAGGTCGGTGATGGTCTTCTGGACGGTGCTCACCATGCGCAGGTCGACCGCGGTGGGCTGGCGCTTGGCAATGACCTGGTTGCAGGCTTCGTCCAGCTCGATCTCGAGCAGATTGACCCGGTTGTCGTTTTCGATGACCTGATCGATCAGCAGCGGATCGCCGTCGGAAAGCCCTTCCATCGCCTTCACGATCTGCAACTCGACCATCCCGCCCATCTGGAGAACCCGGTTGCGGATTCCTTCCAGTTCGGAATCGAACTTCTTGGAGGTGTGCTCGTTCATTGAAAATCCTAAGGCTGGTAAGCGCAGCAGATTAACAGCGGTTCATGACGTTTTTGTTTCAAGTGCGTTCGTAGGTGACAACCCCGCCGGCGGTGGCGAGCAGCAGCACATCGGCGCCGCGACGGGCGAACAAGCCGTTGGTGACAACGCCCACGATACCGTCAACGGTGGTCTCGAAGGCTGCCGGATCGGCGATCTGCAGGCCATGCACGTCGATGATGATGTTGCCGTTGTCGGTGACGAAGCCTTCACGCAGCACCGGGCGGCCGCCCAGCGCCGCGAGCTGGCGGGCGACCTGGGCGCGGGCCATCGGGATCACCTCGACGGGCAGCGGAAAGCGGCCCAGGCATTCGACCCGCTTGGTGGCGTCGCAGATGCAGATGAACTTGTCGGCCACCGCCGCGACGATCTTCTCGCGGGTGAGCGCGCCGCCACCGCCCTTGATCATCGCGAGGGACGCGTCGATCTCGTCGGCGCCGTCAACGTACACCGGCATCTGGTCCACGTCGTTCAGATCGAACAGGCGGATGCCGTGCCCGGCAAGGCGCTTGGCCGAGGCTTCGGACGAGGCCACGGCGCCGGCGATGCGGTCTTTCATCGTGGCCAGGCCATCGATGAAGAAGTTGGCCGTGGAGCCGGTGCCGACACCGACGATGCTGCCTTCGACGATGTAATCGAGGGCACGCAGCGCCGCCTGTTGCTTGAGTTCGTCCTGAGTCATGGTGTGAGCTGCTTGAAAGCCAAAACCCGGATTTTACCCGTACCGGTGCGTGGTTTGCGGTTTGTCACGCTTGTGTCTCCATTCCACAAAGCCTTACACCCGGGTAGCAGGGAGCGCGTAAAGTGTTACGCCGCTGCCACACATTCCCGCTGCGGCGGGCCGGCAGGATTTCCCGAAACAACACTCAAAGAAGGAGCTTCACGATGGGTTTGCTCGATCAACTGGCAGGTCAGGTTCTGGGGTCGCTGGCTGGCGGCGGCCAGCAAGGTGGCGGTGGTCAAGCTGCCCTGCTGCAGCTGGTGATGAATCTGCTCCAGAACAACGGCCAGGGTGGCCTTGGCGGTCTGCTGGCGCGGCTCGGCCAGGCTGGCCTGGGTGAGCAGGCCGCGTCGTGGGTCGGCACTGGCCAGAACCTTCCGGTGAGCGCCGATCAGATCGGCCAGATCTTCGGTGGCAGCGAACTGGGCGATCTGGCCGCCCAGCTCGGCATCCCGACCGAACAGGTCGCCGGCCACATCGCCAACGTGCTGCCTCAGGTGGTCGATCAACTGACCCCGAACGGCCAGGTGCCCGAGGGTGACGTGGACCTCGGCCAGGCGTTGTCCGGCCTGGTGGCCATGCTGGGCAAGTGATCGCCTGATGGTAAAAAAGCCCTGCCGGATTGGCAGGGCTTTTTTATTGGAACGATGTTCCGTCTGGCGCCGGGTTCAAGTTAATTCACCTTGAGCTGACCGCCCCGGCCAAGACCGCCCTTGACCTCCTGCGCCTTGTAGTTGCGCAGGGCGACGACCATCTTGTTGTAGGCGTCGGTAAAGGCGGCGACGGTGGCCTTGCCTTCCGGGGTCTGGGAGAAACCACCCAGGCCGGCGGCGGCGCCGGGGCCGAAGCCGCCGAGTGCGGCGCCAAAGTTGGTGGCGGTGGCGTTGCCTTCGGAGATGGCCAGCTGCACGCCCGAGCGGATGTCGAAGATGGTCATGGTGACCACCGAGACCTTGCTCTCGAGGCCGGCGGCGAGGAGCGCGCCACCCGCGCCCAGGCGGCCGCCCAGGGCGCCGGCCATGCGGCCGGTGGAGGAGTTGTCGATGATGATCGACGGTTCCATGTAGTAGTCGGCGGCGACGCGCTGGCCCTTCTGCTGCTTGGAGCCGGCCCGGAACTCGCCCGAGTTGCGCTGCTTGTCGGTGATGGCCGACAGCTTGCTTTCGGTGCGGGCGTTGCCGATCGAGGTGATCACGAAGCAGTTGGACTGCTGCACCGCCAGGCGGATCAGCGGCTCGATGGTGGTGACCTTGGTGGCGGCGCCGAAGCTGGCGAACCACTCCTTGCCGCGGCCGTCATCCACCGCCAGGGTGCCCAGCGGGGCGGGGCAGCGCTCCAGGTTGGCGTTGGCGCCGGCGCTGGTGCCGCCGCCGGCCGCGCCGCTCACCGCGGTGGCGTCGGACGAGCCGGTGCTGATGGAGCCACCGGCCAGCGGGTTGTTGGCACAGCCGCCGAGGGCCAGGGAGGCGACGATCACGCCGGCGAGGGAGGTCAGTTTAGTGTTCAGCATCGGCACTCATCCTTAGGAAGAAGATTGTTGGGTGTTGTGGCGCGGCCCGGGGGCGCAAGCCTGGGATTTCAGTAGCGGCGGCCGTAGGCGCGGCTGTCGTACCAGCCGCCGTTGCGCCATTGCCATTCGTATTGGTACCTGTCCATCCAGTAGCTGTTCCAGATGGCTTTCTGGGAATCCACCCAGCGCCGGTAGGCCACTTCGTCCTGCCTGGCCCTGGTGGCCTGGGAAAGCAGGGCCTTTGCTTCCTTGTCGCCCCGGCCGGCGGCGATGGAGAGCCACTTTTCGGCTTCGGCGGGGTCGGAGCCCATCTCTTCGAGGCCCATCAGGTAGAGGCGGCCGACGGCGGTCTGGGCCTTGAGGTAGCCGCGTTCGGCGGCGTCGCGCATCCACTTGAGGGCCTGGTAGCTGTCCTGGCGCACGCCGTCGCCGCGGAAGTAGCGCAGGCCCAGATCGTAGGCGGCGCGGGGGTCTTTCTCGGCGAGGGCGATGAGCCGGGCGGCCTGCTGTTCGGCGGCCGAGTCGCCCGTGGCGTTGGGATTGAAGGTGACGGCGTCACGCGGGCGGTCCTCGCAGCCGCGATCGTCGCAGATGCGCACGGTGGGCGACTGGGCGAGTACGGCGGTGGACAGCCACAGCAGCAAGACAGGGAGCTTCTTCATCATGGCACTCCTGCAGATCCTTCGGGAAACGCGATCCGTGGCGGCGGGCTAGGCGCGCTTGCGTGCCGACGCGTGAACCCGGCGTTTCGTTTCAGCATAGACGCCAATCTGCCGATCGGCCCGGATGACGGAAGGCAGGGTTCCGGGGCCGCGGGGCGTGCGGTGGCTTGCGTCAAGCTGACGGATTATCCCGCCTCGCATCGCGCCATTCAACCCGGAAGTGAGCACCGCGTGGAAGGATTTGGCAGCCACGTGCGAATGCCCCGGAGGATCGCCAAGGCTATCCCGGGAGGGTGCGCCGGTGGCGGCTCAGCGCCGGGCGCCGAGGCCCTTGATCCAGTCCCGCTGGGCCGTCTGGCGGCGTTTGTCGCCGAGGCGTTCGATGATGCGGTCGCGGACTTCCTCGAAGGGCGGGATGCCGAAGGGCAGGATCTCCTCGCACAGGATGATGTGCAGGCCGATGGGCGATTCGAGCACGGGGCTGATCTCGCCGGTCTCCAGCGCGAAGGCGGCGGGTTCGAGTTCCGGGAAGAGCTGGCCGCGTTTCACGGTGCCGAGCTTGCCGCCTTCCATCGCGGTGGGGCACTGGGAGTGGCGCAGGGCGACCTTGCCGAAGGCGTCGGCGTCCTTCACCGTGTGGCGCAGGGTTTCGAGGCGGGCGGCGGCGTCGGCCTTGTCCTTGCGGCTGTCGAAGGTGATGAGGATGTGGCGCAGGCGGCGGGTTTCGGGGCGGTCGAAGGCTTCCGGGTGCATGCGGTAGAAGATTTCGGCGTCCACCGCGGTGACGTCGGGCACGGCGGCGGCGATGCGTTCGAGCACGGCCTCGATGCGCAGATCGCGGGAGACGGCTTCTTCGAGGCCGGCTTCGTCGAGCCCGCTGCGGGCGAGATCCTGGGCCATGGCGTCCGGGTCGGTGTAGCGCTGGCGGATTTCGCCCAGGCGGGCGGCGACGGTGGCGGCGGGCACCACCACCTGGGCGGCTTCGTCGCTTTCGAGGATGCGTTGCTCGATGCCGTACTGGCGGCTGAGCACCTCGGTCACACGGCTCAGCTGGGCGTCGTCCAGCTCGCCCGGTGCGGTCTGGAAGAGTTCCCAGGCGAGCTTGAGCTGAAGGTAGGCGTCGTGCATGGTTCAGCCCTCGTCCTCGTCGGCGGTGTTGCGGCCGGCGCCCTCCAGGATGCTCTCGGGGATCTGCAGCACCCGGCCGGGCAGGTCGTCGAAGTGGATGTGGTAGGCCACGCCGCCCGGGGCGTCGCGGATGACCTTCATCACCTCGCCGATGGCGCCGTCCTTGACGAGCACCTCGCCGCCCACGGCGAGCTGGCGGGTGGCCTTTACCTTGTCCCGGAACTCGAAGCGCGAGGGCGTCCAGGCTTCGTCGGCGCCGATGAGCTCTTCCTCGCGGCAGCCGACGATCTTGCCTTCATCCAGGAAGTTCACCGAGTAGATGACCTGATCCTGCAGGAAGGTGCCCACATCCACCACGTAGCCGATGCTGCCGCGGCGCACCAGCGGGGCGCCGGGGTCGAGGCCGGGGTAGGTGCCGTCGTTGCGCACGTTGCGCGTGAGGCGCACGGCTTCGCCGTATTCCCAGCGGGCGTTCATCATGGTGCTTCCTCCCGGCGGGCTTCGTTACTGGACGAAGACCTTGTCGATGGATACGAAGGATTCCATGCCGCCGTCGGGCTTGGAGACGGTCTGGAACACCGCGAAGACCTTCTCGGTGAGGGAGTTGGAGACCACGAAATCCTGGTAGGCGCGCTCCAGCCACAGGCGGTAGATGCCGCGCTGCTTGTCCTCTTCGGGCGGCATGTTGGGCACCTGGCGGGCCAGGTAGTCGTGGAAGCGCTGCAGGATGTGCAGGCGGTTCACGTGCACCACCGAAGCCTCGTAGGGCACTTCGAAGTAGTCGAGAAAGTCTTCGGCGGAAACCAGTTCTTCCATGGCTTCGGCGAGGGTCAGCGTGTCTTCCATGGCAGCCTCCTCAGGCTAGGGCAAGGTCATCGGTTGAGGGTGTTTCTTCGTCGGTGGCCGGCGATTCGTAGATGGCCACCACTTCCAGCAGGCGGGCGGTGCCCAGCTGGTCGCGGCTGTCGAGGGACGACAGTTTTTGCAGGCGCCGGCGCGAATCGTCGATCCGCCCCAGGCGCAGCAGCACCACGCTGGCGGCCTTCAGGGCCAGCAGGTAGAAGCGCAGCAGCCCGAAGGACTTGGCTGCAGCGTGGGCCAGCCAGGCTTCGTCGAGCTTTTCCCAGTTGTCGGGCAGCTCCAGGTGATGGCCGGAGAGCTGCATCGCGCGCTCGGCCACCTGCAGGGCGTCGTCGAGCCGGTGCTGGTAGAAGTAGTAGCGATACAGGCCGACCAGCACCGTGAGGTTCTCGGGCGCCAGCAGGTGGGCGCGCAGCAGGGCGGTTTCGGCCGACGGGTCGCCGTATTCGGCGGAGGCCTGGGCGAGCAGTTGCTCGGCCGCGGCGGGCATCGGCACGTCGAAATACAGTTCGCAGTCGGAGAAGTCGAGCAGGTCCATGATAGGTCAGTGGATTTCGGGGTTTTCGCAGCACAGGTCGCCGGCGGAGCAGACGGCGCACTGGCCGCTGTGGTCGGCGGGCGGGGCGTCGTGCCGGAGCAGGGCCAGTTCGCGCTCCAGCTGGTCGATGCGCTCGACGAGGCAGGAGATGGATTTGGCGACCGGGTCGGGCAGCACGTTGTGATCGAGGTTGATGCCGTCGTCGGCCCGGTTACCGGCGGCGCGGGTATTGACGATGCGGCCGGGTACGCCGACCACGGTACGGTCGGCCGGCACGTCGCGCACCACCACCGAGTTTGCGCCCACGCGGACGCGCTCGCCGATGGTGATGGGGCCGAGGATCTTGGCGCCGGCGCCCACCACCACGCCGCTCGACAGCGTCGGGTGGCGCTTGCCGCGGTTCCACGAGGTGCCGCCGAGGGTGACGCCGTGGTAAAGGGTCACGTCGTCGCCCACTTCGGCAGTCTCGCCGATCACCACGCAGGCGCCGTGGTCGATGAAGAAACGCCGGCCGATGGTGGCGCCGGGGTGGATGTCCACGTTGGTGACGAGCCGCCCGACGAAGGACAGGAAGCGCGCCGGATAGCGCCAGCCGGCCTGCCACAGGCGATTGGAGATGCGGTGGGCGAGGATGGCGTGGACGCCCGGGTAGGTGGTCAGCACCTCGATGGTGGAGCGGGCCGCCGGATCACGCTGGAACACGCAGGCGAGGTCTTCCTTGAGCAGGGTCCACAGGGCGGGCTGCGCGGCGAGGGTAGGCGGGGTCATGGTGATCGATTCAGACATGGCGGTGGCTCCGGGCCGAGGCGAGCAGGGCGTGCAGGTCGGCCACGTCGGGCGAATGCTTGTGGGCGGCGACGAAGAGCCGGATGTGACCGAGGAGGGCGCTGGCTTCGGCGTCGCCGAGGCTGATCCCCAGGCCGGCATAGACCACCTGCACCGCGCGGGGGCCGGAGTGCTTGCCGAGCACGATGCGGTGGCTGCGGCCCACGTCCACCGGGTCGAAGCCCTGGTAGTTGTCCGGGTGCTTGAGCAGGCCGTCGATGTGGATGCCGGCCTCGTGGGTGAAGGCGCCGGGGCCGACGACGCTCTTCTGCCAGGGCACGTCGCGGCCCGAGGCGTGGGCGACGCTGCTCGACAGGGCCAGGAAGCCCTTCAGGTCGATGTCGGTGCGGATGCCGTGGAGCTTCTCGAGGCCGACCACCACTTCTTCCAGCGGGGCGTTGCCGGCCCGCTCGCCAAGGCCATTGACGGTGGTGTTCGCGTGGGTGGCGCCGGCCTTGCACGCGGCCAGGGTGTTGGCGGTGGCGAGGCCCAGGTCGTCGTGGGCGTGCATCTCGATCTCGAGGCCGGTGCGCGCCCGCAGGTGGGCGATGCGCTCGAAGGTGCCGAAGGGTTCGAGCACGCCCAGCGTGTCGGCAAAGCGCAGGCGGCGGGCGCCGGCGCGTTCGGCAGTCTCGGCCAGCTGGGCCAGGAAGTCCGGATCGGCGCGGGAGGCGTCCTCGCAGCCGATGCCTACATCCAGGCCCAGGTCGAGGCCCATCGCCACGTAGCGGGGAAGCTCGTCGAGCAGCCACTGGCGCGGGCGGCGCAGCTTGTGGGCGAGGTGCTGGTCGGATGCCGGTACCGAGATGTCGATGAGGTCGGCGCCCAGGTCGCGGCAGGCGTCGATGTCGGCGGCGTGCATGCGGCTCCACACCATCAGCCGGGCCTCGAGGCCGAGGTCGGCCACGGCGCGGATGGATTCGCGCTCCTCGGCGCCCATCGCCGGGATGCCGACTTCCAGCTCGGGCACGCCGATGGCGTCGAGCTGGCGGGCGATGTGCAGCTTTTCGTCGAGGGAGAACGCCACGCCCGCCGACTGCTCGCCGTCGCGCAGGGTCGTATCGTTGATGGTGACAAAGGGCTGCTTCATGGCGTTCGGCCTCCTTGCCAGATATCTAGCAAGGCCGATGCCAGGCGCTAAGTCACTGATTTATATGTGGGGCGATTTTGGACGTCGGGTTCGTGTCGCGAACCCGACAAGGCTTTGGCAGGCATCAGGTGAGCCGCACCGGGCGGGCGGCGAGGGCGGCTTCGAGGGTGGCGAAGCGCCGCCGGGGATCGGCGGTGAGGCGGAAGTAGCGGCAGTTGTCTTCTTCGCGGCCGCAGTAGCTTTGCACCGTGACGCGCTGGATGCCGGGAAAGCCCGGGTTGTCCTCGATGCTGCGGATGGCGCCGGTGCCGGTGTCGTACACGCCGGGTTTCTCGCACAGCCAGTCGGGCTTGAGGGGGAAGGCGTTGTTCATGGCGGGCCTCGCTGAGAACGGTTCGCAATTGTAAAAAGCGTAGCACCGGCACCGCCGTGGCGCTGCCAGGCCATCGCAGGGGGCGCGGGGCGGGCGCTTCGCCTCTACAATTCCACCTTTGCGCCCGGCGGCTTGCCGGGCGGCGCAGCGGGCGCGTGTTTGGCCCGGGGACAAGGAATCATGCAGGAAATGCTGTTCGACCACGCCTTCTGGATCGCCCTGATCCAGATCGTGGGTATTGATATCGTGCTGTCGGGTGACAACGCGGTGGTGATTGCGCTGGCGGCGCGGGGCCTCAACCCCGCCGACCGCAAGCGCGCGGTGATGTGGGGCAGCACGGCGGCGGTGGCGATGCGCGTCACCCTCACCGTGGTGGCGGCCGAGCTGTTGCAGCTGCCGCTGCTCAAGGCGGCGGGGGCGCTGCTGCTCCTGTGGATCGCGGTGCAGCTGCTGGTGCCGGAGGACGAGAGCGACGGCGAGGGCGGCGCGGTGGTGTCGGGCATGGCGGCGGCGATCAAGACGATCATGCTGGCCGATCTGGTGATGAGCATGGACAACGTGGTGGCCATCGCCGGGGCGTCGAAGGGCAATCTGGCGCTGCTGATCTTCGGCCTGGGGCTGTCGATCCCGCTGGTGGTGTTCTCCAGCACCTTCCTGATGAAGCTGATGGA
This sequence comes from Zoogloea oryzae, assembly GCF_030161255.1. NCBI lineage: Bacteria > Pseudomonadati > Pseudomonadota > Betaproteobacteria > Rhodocyclales > Zoogloeaceae > Zoogloea > Zoogloea oryzae. The sequence goes on along the minus strand of NZ_BSPX01000028.1, from coordinate 4,173 downwards.
GCGCTTCCCGATCGTGGTGACGGGCGGCGCGGCGCTGCTGGGTTTCGTGGCCGGCGAGATGCTGGTCACCGACCTGATGCTCGGCCCGTGGATCGACGCCCACGCGCCGTGGCTGCATCGCGTGCTGCCGGTGGCCGGCGCGGTGCTGGTGGTGCTGGTGGGCCGGCTGCTCGCTGCCCGCGCCACCGAAGTCGAACGCGAAACCCTCGAACTCGATCTGGGCGAGGCCGCTGCCGGCGAGCCCGCCGCGAAAGGAAAGCCATGACCCGCATCCTGCTGCCCATCGACGGCTCTCCGGTGTCGCGCCGCGTGGCGGACGCCCTGCTGGCCCGGATCGACGCGGGCCTGACGGCGCCGGAGATCCACCTTATCAACATCCAGCGGCCGGTGAGCCAGGACGTGGGCCAGTTCGTGAACCACGAGGCCCTGCGCGACTTTCATCGCGATGAAGGCCTCAAGGCCCTGGCCGAGGCCCGCGCCGTGCTCGAGGCCGCCGGCCATGCGCCGATTCCCCACGTGGTGGTGGACGACCAGCCGGCCGCCGCCATCGTCCGCTTTGCCGGCGAGCAGGCCATCGACGAGATCGTGATGGGCAGCCACGGCCGCGGCGCGGTGGCGGCGATGCTGCTCGGTTCGGTGGCGCGGGAGGTCTCCCGGCTCGCCGGCATCCCGGTCACTCTGGTCAAATGACACGCCGGCCCGCATCGGCAATTTCAGCGTTAAAAGGACAGTTCAAGTGAAGACCATCCTCGTGCTCAACGGCATCAACCTCAACATGTTCGGCAAGCGCGACCCGGCCCAGTACGGCACGGCCACGCTGGCCGAGATCGACGCCGCGGTGGTGGCCCTGGGCGCTGAGCTGGGCGTGCAGGTGGAATGCTTCCAGACCAACCACGAGGGCGAGATGGTGGAGCGCATCCACCGGGCCTTTGAAGAGGGCGTGGCGGCGGTGGTCATCAACGCCGGCGCGTGGACCCACTACAGCTATGGCCTGCGCGATGCGCTGGCGATCCTCAAGGCGCCCATCGTCGAGGTGCACATGTCCAACATCCACGCCCGCGAGGCCTTCCGCCACCAGTCGGTGCTGGCCGAGATCGCCAAGGGGCAGATCTGCGGCTTCGGGCCCGACAGCTACCTGCTGGGTCTGCGGGCGGCGGTCAATCTGATCGGCTGATCCCTCTCAGCGCTGGCTGGCGAAGGCCTCGACCCGCAGCCAGTCGGACAGCAGCCGCACCTCGGGTCGTGGATCGCCCGAGGCCGCGACCAGGAAGTACGCCCGCTGCGATACATGCCGGTAGCCGCAGGCCATCGGCAGCAGGCGCCTGCTGGCGAGGTGCTCGGCCAGCAGCACGCTGCGCCCCAGGGCCACGCCCTGGCCGGCCACCGCAGCGGCGATCAGCTGGTCGTAGTGGTTGAAGTGCAGCACCGCCTTGGGCTGCACGTCGGCCAGATCCAGCTTCTTCAGCCAGATCGACCACTCCAGCCAGGGCTCGGGGGTCGAATCATCGTAGTTGAGCAGGGTGAGCCGGGCGATGTCCTCCGCCCGGGCCGGACGCACCGCCAGCTCGCCCAGCACCTCGGCCGTCGCCACCGGAAAGATGTCCTCGCCAAACAGCAGATGGCTGGCCGGCGGCGGCGGGTCGGCCATCACGTAGCGCAGGGCCAGGTCGATGCCTTCGCGCTGGATGTCCACCAGCCGGTTGTTGGCCGAGATGCGCACGTCGATCTCCGGGTGCTCGGCCAGAAAGCGTGACAGGCGCGGCACCAGCCACAGGGCCGCGATGCCGATGGTGGTGGACAGCGTCACCGGCCGGCGCTGCCCGACGCGGATCGACTCGACGGTGCGCGTGAGGGTGCGGAACACCTCCTGAATGCTCGCCAGCATCGCCTCGCCCGCCGGGGTGAGGGTGAGCTTGCGATGGCCGCGCACGAACAGCGGCACGCCCAGCTGTTCTTCCAAAGCCTGCACCTGACGGCTGATGGCCGACTGGGTGAGGCACAGCTCAGCGGCGGCGAGGGTGAAGCTCAGGTGGCGGGCGGTGGCCTCGAAACCCTGCAACGGGGCGAGGCAGGTGAGCTGTCGGATCGGGTTCTGCATGCGGATTTCGCATTCGTTGGATGAAGATTCAGCGTTTGCTTGTATGCCTTCCGCCGACAATAATCAAGCTGAAACGGTGCGTTCCCGGCGTAGGAACGCATGCACCCGGCGCATGCGCTGCCGCGCCCTCAGCCTTACTGGAGACACATTCATGAACGACGAAGACCGCCAGCGGCTGAAAGTCCTCACGGCCGGCATCCTCGGCCTCCTGTTGTTCCTGGGCATCGCCCGCTTTTCCTATACCCCGCTGCTGCCCCTGATGCGCGAACAGGCCGGCCTCGGCGTGGCCGCCGGCGGCTGGCTGGCGGCGATCAACTACGCGGGCTATCTGTCGGGCGCGCTGCTGGCGATGACCATCAGCAGCCTTGCCCTGAAGGATCGCCTGTACCGGGCCAGCATGGTGCTGGCGGTGGCGAGCACGGTGCTGATGGGCCTGTCCACCAGTGAACTGGTGTGGGCGGTGTCGCGCTTTGCGGCGGGGCTGTCCACCGCCGGCGGCATGCTGCTGGGCTCCGGGCTCATCATGAACTGGCTCATGCGCAACCGGCATCGCAGCGAGCTGGGCATCCATTTTTCGGGCATCGGCCTGGGTATCGCCGGGGTGTCGGCGGTGGTGGCGTTACTGAGCCTGTGGCTCGACTGGCGCACCCAGTGGTTCGCGCTGGCGGCCCTCGGCGCGCTGGTGGCGATCCCCGCCTGGCGCTGGCTGCCGCGGCCCGACGTGACCCCGCTCGCCGGTAGCGGCGCCCACATGCAGGACAAGCCGCCCGGCCGAGTCTTTCTGCTGCTGATGATGCTCGCCTACTTCTGCGCCGGCGCGGGCTTCGTGGTCAGCGCGACCTTCATGGTGGCCCAGGTGGGCAGCCTGCCGGGCATGGCCGGCAAGGGCGCGCTGGTGTTCCTGGTGGCGGGCGTGGCGGCGGCGCCGGCCTGCATCGTGTGGGATCTGATCGCCCGCCGCATCGGCCAGCTTCAGGCGCTGACCCTGGCGAGTGGCCTGCAGGCCTTCGGCATCCTGCTGCCGGTGATCGGCGACGGGCTGCTGGCGGCGCTGGCGGGCGCGGTGCTGTTCGGCGGCACCTTTGCCGGCATCGTGAGCCTGGTGATGGCGATGGCCGGGCGCTTCTACCCGACCCGCCCGGCCAAGCTGATGAGCAAGCTCACTGCCGCCTACGGCGTGGCGCAGATCGGCGCGCCGGCCATCACCGGCCTGCTGGCGGGCCAGCAGGGCAGCTACGCGGCGGGCTTCTACCTGGCTTCCGGCGTGATGGTGGTGGGTACGCTGCTGTTCGGCGTGCTGTGGCTGGTGGAGCGGGCCGGCGGCGCGGCACCGGCGGGCACCCCGCGCACGGCCTAGGTTTGTGGCGGAGCGTCGCGGTGCCGTGCATTGCGGGGGCGCTCGGGGTAACCTGTCGCGCCTCGAACACATGAAAGCTTCATCCCGCGATGTTTGTGTCTCTCTTCCGGCCTCTGCAGATGCGCCCGCTGCGCATCCGGCACGGGCTGCTGGCCGCCCTGATGGCGGTGTCCGGCCTCGCCTGCGCCGCCAATGGCGAGGCAGGGCTGCAGTGGTTTGACGCCGGCCGGCCCCGCAACACCGCCTGGACGGCAGTCGATCTCCTCCTCAAGGCGCCCGACGACGGGCTCGATGCCGACGACTACGACGCCGGTGGCCTGCGTCAGGTGCTCACCGCGCTGGAGGGCGGCACCAGCCTGCCCGAGGCCGATCTCGCTTCCCTCGACGGCGCGCTGACCAACGCGCTGCAGCGTTTTCTGTCCGATCTGCACTTCGGGCGCCTGCCGCCCAAGGCCGTGCGCGAGAACGGCGGCGCTGCCAGCCTCGACCGCTTCGACCCGGCCGCTATCCTGCGCGCAGCGCTGGCCGCCAATCGGCTGGCTGATGTGGTGACCGACGCCGCCCCGGCCCAGCTGCCCTACACCAGCCTGCGCGAGGCCCTGCGCCGCTACCGCGAGCTGGCCGACGACCCGACCCGCAGCAAAGCCTGGAAGACACCGCTGCCGGCCCTGGCCGCCCGCAAACTCGAGCCCGGCCAGCCGTGGGCGGGCGTGCCCCT
>NZ_BSPX01000027.1:0-56137 GCF_030161255.1 Zoogloea oryzae | reverse complement strand
CAGTTCGCCATCCTCTATACCGATCGCTTCATCCCGGCGATGGCACGGTGAGCCGATTCTTCCTGCGCTGCCACGGCAGCGCAGGAAGAATCAAGACCGCCTCGAACACAAAATTACTGACACTCCCACCTTTGGGGGAAACCTGTTCAACGCTGACTTGAACTTGTCCAGCTTCGACTTGAACCGGTTCAAGTTGAAGATGAACTTGTTTAGCTCAGACTTGAACCCGTTCATCTCCAACTTGAACTTGCTTCCCTCGAAGATGAGGCAGTTCAAGTCCAACTTGAACCGGTTCAAGTGAAAGTTGAAAAACCTCATCTTCAAGCTGAACAAGTTCAAGTCCGACTTGAACCCGCGCCCCTCGGAGGGAAACTGCCCGCCCCGCCACCGGAGCCGACCACGCAGGCCGGGCCGTGCGCCTCGGCGGCAGCCCGGTGCGGCAGCCGTCCCGATGGGTGCGAAGATCGGAAAGCTCGGCATCGCCGCCCCTCACCCGCGGGGCGCCGGGGTGGCGCTGTCGCCGCCGCCGAGCACCTTGTACAGGGTCACCGCGTTGGTGGCGGCGGCGAGGCGCAGGCTGACCAGGGACTGGCGGGCGGCGTAGAGGGAGCGCTGGGCGTCGAGGGTGCTCAGGTAGCTGTCCACGCCCTTCAGGTAGCGGGCTTCGGAGAGCCGGTAGCTGGCGGCGGTGGCCTCGGTGAGCTTGCGCTGGGCGGCCACCCGGGCGTCGATGGTGGGCCGCTGGGCGAGCGCGTCGGCCACCTCGCGGAAGGCGGTCTGGATGGCCGACTCGTAGCGGGCGAGATAGATCTCCCGGTCGGCCTTGGCGGCGTCCAGGCTGGCCTGGTTGGCACTGGCGTTGAAGATCGGCAGGCTCACCTGGGGGATGAAGGTCCACGCCCCCGAGCCGCCGGCGAACAGCCCGGACAGGCTGCCGCTGGCGGTGCCGGCGGTGGCGGTGAGGCTGATGCTCGGGAAGAAGGCCGCCCGGGCCGCGCCGATGCTGGCGTGGGCGCCCACCAGCTGGCGTTCGGCGGCGAGCACATCGGGGCGCTGGCGGAGCACTTCGGACGGCAGACCCACCGGCAGCGCGCCCAGCGCGGTCACGCTGTCCAGCCCCGGGGGCGGCAGCAGCGAGTCGGGCACCGGGCCGCCCGCCAGCAGCACAAGCGCGTTGCGGTCGGCGGCCACCTGGGCGGTGTAGGTGGCAACGTCCCGGCGGGCCGTCTCCACGCTGGTCTCGATCTGGCGCAGATCCAGTTCGGTGCCGATGCCCACCTCCACCCGCTTGCGGATCAGCCCCTGGCTGGCTTCCTGGCTGGCCAGGGTGTCGCGGGCGAGGGCCAGCAGGGCCTCGTCGGCGGAGAGGGTGAGGTAGGCCCCGGCCACCTCGGCGATCAGGCTGATGCGGGTGCTGCGCAGGGTGTCCTCGCTGGCGAGGTATTGCTGCAGGGCCTGGTCGCGCAGGTTCTGCAGCCGGCCGAAGAGATCCACCTCCCAGCCGCTCACCCCCAGCGCCACGCTGTGGGTGCGGCTCGTCACCGCCTGCCCACCAGCCAGATCGGCCGGGGTGCGCTTGGCGGTGGTGCCCGCATCGGCGCTCAGTGCCGGCAGCAGCTCGGCCTGCTGGATGCGGTAGGTGGCGCGGGCCTTGACGATGGCCTGGGCGGTGGCGCGCAGGTCGCGGTTGTTGGCGAGCGACAGTTCGATGAGCTGGCGCAGCCGCGCATCGACGAAGAAATCCTGCCAGCCGATGGCGGCAGCGGAGCGGCCGTCATCCGTCGTCTCCACCGCCTTGCCGCCGGTGGCGGGCCAGGTCGATTCCACCGGGGCGGCGGGGCGGGCGTAGTCCGGCGCCAGATTGACGCAGCCGCCCAGCATGCCCGCCACCAGCAGGGTCAGGCTCAGGGTTCGCAGTTTCATCAGTGTTCTCCTTGCAGGGCGGGCGCCGGCGTGGCCGGGCGGGCAGACAGCCGGCGCACCGCCACGAAGGCCAGGGGAATGAAGAAGAGGCCCAGCACGGTGGCCGACAGCATGCCGCCCAGCACGCCGGAGCCGATCGCCACCCGGCTGGCCGAGCCGGCGCCAGTGCTCACCGCCAGCGGCAGCACGCCGAGGGCGAAGGCCAGCGAGGTCATCAAAATGGGCCGCAGGCGCAGGCGCACCGCCTGCAGGGTGGCGTCAATGAGGCTGGCGCCCTCCTCCTGCAGCTGCTTGGCAAACTCGACGATCAGGATCGCGTTCTTGGCCGACAGGCCGACGGTGGTGAGCAGCCCGACCTGGAAATACACGTCGTTGGAGAGGCCGCGCAGGCTCGCCGCCAGCACCGCCCCGAGCACGCCGAGGGGCACCACCAGCATCACCGAGAAGGGCACCGACCAGCTCTCGTAGAGCGCCGCCAGACAAAGGAACACCACCAGCACCGAGATCGCGTAGAGCAGCGGGGCCTGGGCGCCGGAGAGGCGCTCCTGATACGACTGGCCGGTCCATTCGAAGCCGATGCCTTCGGGCAGCTGGCGGATGATCGCCTCGATGGTGTTCATCGCGGTGCCGGAGCTCACCCCTTCGGCCGGTTCGCCGACGATCTCGTAGGCGGCCATGCCGTTGTAGCGCTCCAGCGCCGGGGAGCCCATCGTCCAGCGGCTGGCGGTGAAGGCCGCGAAAGGCACCATCTCGCCGTTGCCGTTGCGCACGTGCCAGCCGGCGAGATCCTCGCCCATCGCGCGGGCCGGGGCGTCGCCCTGCAGATACACGCGCTTCACCCGGCCCTTGTCGAGAAAATCATTCACGTAGCTGCCGCCGCTGGCGGTGGACAGGGTGTCGTTGATGTCGCCCATCGCCAGCCCGAAGGCGCCGGCCTTCTGGTCGTCGATGGCGAGCTGGAAGCGCGGGGTGTCGTCCAGCCCGTTCTTGCGCACCTTGGCGAGGCTCGCGTCCTTCGCGGCGAGGGCCAGGAACTGCTCCCGGGCCGCCACCAGCTTGTCGTGGCCGATGCCGCCGAGATCCTGCAGCTCCAGGTCGAAGCCGCTGCTGCTGCCGAGGCCACGGATCGCCGGCGGCAGGATCACGAAGATCTGCGCGTCGCGCACCGCCGACAGATCGCGGGTGGCCCGGCGGGCGAAGGCGGCGGCGCCGCTGGCGGCGTCCTCGCGCTCGGACCAGTCCTTCAGCTTGATGAAGGCGCGGGCGGCGTTCTGGGCGTTGCCGGCGTTGCCCATGCCGTTGATGGTGATGAGCGCGGCCACCTCGGGCTGCTGCAGCATGTACTGCTCGAGGGCGCCCAGGGCGGCGCTGGTGCGCTCCTTGGTGGCGCCGGCCGGAAGCTGGACCATCGCGATCACGAAGCCCTGGTCTTCCTCCGGCAAAAAGGACGTGGGCAGGCGCAGGAACATCACCGACAACAGCCCCACCAGCAGCCCATACACCACCGCCGCCCGGCCGCCGCGCCGCAGGATGCCGGCCACGCCGCCCTGGTAGCGCTGGCTGCCCCGGTCGAACACCCGGTTGAACCACGCGAAGAAGCCGGTGTGGTGGCTATGCCCGGGCTTGAGCAACGCGGCGCACAGGGCCGGGGTGAGGGTGAGCGCCACCAGCACCGACAGCAGCATGGCCGCCACGATGGTGATCGAGAACTGGCGGTAGATCACGCCGGTCGAGCCGCCAAAAAACGCCATCGGCACGAACACCGCCGACAGCACCAGGGCGATGCCCACCAGCGCGCCAGTGATCTCGCCCATCGACTTGCGGGTGGCCTCGCGGGGCGACAGGCCCTCCTCGCTCATGATCCGCTCGACGTTCTCCACCACCACGATGGCGTCGTCCACCAGCAGGCCGATGGCCAGCACCATGCCGAACATGGTGAGGGTGTTGATCGAGTAGCCGAAGGCCGCCAGCACCCCGAAGGTGCCCAGCAGCACCACCGGCACCGCCACCGCGGGGATGAGCGTGGCGCGCAGGTTCTGCAGGAAGAGATACATGATGAGCACCACCAGCACGATGGCCTCGATCAGGGTCTTCACCACCTCCTCGATGGAGATGCGCACGAAGGGCGTGGTGTCGTAGGGCACCACCACCTGCAGCTGCATCTCGGCCGGGAAGAAGCGGCCGAGCTCGTCGAGCCGCGCCTTCACCCGATCGGCGGTCTGCAGCGCGTTGGCGCCGGCGGCGAGCTTGATGCCGATGGCCGCCGAGGGCTTGCCGTTGTACTGCACGCTCACGTCGTAGCTCTCGCCGCCCAGCTCGATGCGGGCCACGTCGGAGAGATGCACGACGGCGCCGTCGGCGGTGGTCTTGAGGACGATGGCGCCAAATTGCGCCGGCGTCTGCAGCTTGCTGCGGGCGGTGATGGTGGCGTTGATCTGCTGGCCGCCCCGGGCCGGCAGGCCGCCCACCTGGCCGGCGGTGACCTCGGCGTTCTGCGCCTGGATCGCCGACTTCACGTCGGAGGGCATCAGCGCGTACTTCTGCAGGCGCGCCGGGTCGAGCCAGATCCGCATGGCGTAGCCGCTGCCCAGGGCCTGCACGTCGCCCACGCCCTCGACGCGGCTCACCGGGTCGAGCAGGCTGGTGGCGATGTAGTCGCCGATGTCGATGGCGCTGGTGCGCGGGTTGTCGGACACCAGCGAGACGACCATCAGGAAGTCGGTGCCGGTCTTGGTGACGCTCACCCCCAGGTTCTGGACGATCTGGGGCAGGCGCGGCTCGGCCTGCTTGAGCTTGTTCTGCACCTGCACCTGGGCCACGTCCGGGTCGGTGCCGGCGTCGAAGGTCAGGGTGATCGACGCGGTGCCGGCCGAGGTGCTGCTGGACGACATGTAGGTGAGGTGGTCGAGGCCCTTCATCTGCTGCTCGATCACCTGCACCACCGAGTTCTCGATGGTCTCGGCCGAGGCGCCGGTGTAGGTGGCCGAGATGGTGATCTTGGGCGGGGCGATGTTGGGGTACTGCTCGAGGGACAGCCGGCCGATGGACAGCGCGCCGGCCAGCATCACCACGATGGCGATGACCCACGCGAAGATCGGGCGGTCGATGAAGAAGCGGGCCATGGTCAGACTCCCGGCTTTCCGTCGGCCGGGCTGTTGCCGGCCAGTTTGGCATCCACCGCCACCGGCGCCACCACGGCGCCCGGGCGGGCCTTCTGGCTGCCCTCGACGATCACCCGCTCGCCGGCGGCGAGGCCGGACGTCACCAGCCAGCTGTCACCCACCGGGCGGCCCACCGCCAGCACCCGCTGGCTCACGGTGTTGCCCTCGCCCACCACCAGCGCGGTGGCCTCGCCTCGGGCGTTGCGGGACACCGCCCGCTGGGGCACCAGCAGCGCGGTGTCGGTGACGCCTTCGTCAATCACCGCCCGCACGTACATGCCGGGCAGCAGCTCGCCCTTCGGGTTGGGGAACACCGCGCGCAGCGCCACGGTGCCGGTGCCTTCATTCACGGTGATGTCGGCAAACTGCAGCCGGCCTTCGCGGGCGTAGGCGCTGCCGTCCTCCAGGATCAGCTTGACCGCCGCCTGCCCTTGCCCGCCGCGGCGGATCTGCCCGGCCTCGAAAGCGCGCTTGAGGCGCAGGGCGTCGGCGCTGGCCTGGGTGAGATCCACGTAAATCGGGTCCATCTGCTGGATGGTGGCAAGCGCAGAGCTCTGACCGGCGGTCACCAGCGCGCCAGGGGTCACCGCCGAGCGGCCGATGCGGCCCGACACCGGCGCCGTCACCCGGGTGTAGGCGAGGTTGATGGCGGCGCTCTCCAGCGCGGCGCGGGCGGATGCCACCTCGGCCTCGGCTTCCTTCAGCGACGCCTGGGCGTCGTCGGTGTCCTGCTGGGAGACGGCCTTGATCTCGGCGAGCTCCCGGTAGCGGCTGGCCTTGGGGCGCAGGGTCTCGAGGTTGGCCTGGGCCTTGGCGAGCGCTGCCCGGGCGCTGTCGTGGGCGGCCTGGAAGCTGGCCGGGTCGATGCGGTATAGCAGCTGGCCGGCCTTCACGTCGGCGCCTTCGGTGAACAGCCGCTCGCGCACGATGCCGCCCACCTGGGGCCGCACCTCGGCCACCACCGTCGACGCCGTGCGGCCCGGCAGTTCGGAGGTAAGTGTGAGCGGCCGGGCCTGCAGCGTGACCACGGCGACCGCGGCCGGGCGCGGCGCAGCGGCGGCGGGCGCCGCCGACGTGTTGCAGCCGGCAAGCAGCACGGCCAACACGGCCGCGGCGAGGGCCAGCAGGCGGGGGGTGAAGGGAGTGCGCATGGGGTTTCCTTTCCAACGTATCCGGTGGCGGCCGGCCTGTCGCAGCGGGGGGCGACGGCCGATCTTTGATGACCCCGATTGTGGAAACCGAATGTGCAGAAAAATTGGAGACATTGTGGAGATCGCCCCGCCCTGTTGATCTCCGCCCCCGGCGGGGGCTTAATGGCGTCCCGGCCCCCGCCCAGACTCGTCACCCCGCCGCTCACGCCCATGAAACCCGGAATCACGACCAAGGTCTTCCTCGCCGTCCTGCTGGTGGCCCTCGCGGTGCTGCTGGCGATGGGCGTGGCGGGCCGCTGGAGCTTCACCCGCGGCTTCATCGGCTACATGGACGAGCTGGCCCTGCAGCGCCTCGAGGACAGCATCCCGCGCTTCACCCAGGCTTACGCCAAGAACGGCAACTGGGATTTCCTGCGCGCCAACCGCCGGGTGTGGTTCCACCTGTCGTCGCCCCACACCCGCGAGGAAGACCAGAACAAGACCATGGCGGAGATGCCGCCGCCGCCCGAATCCGACCTCACCGGCGCGATCTTCCGGCTCAGCCTGCTCGATGGCGAACAGCGCTTTGTGATGGGCAACAGCCACAGCGCCGAGGAGGCCAACGCCGTGCGCCGTCCCATCGTGGTGGACGGGCGCACCGTGGGCTGGCTGGTGATGGCGCCCTTCCAGAGCGCCAGCGGCACCGGCGTACAGCGCTTCTTCGACGAGCAACTCCACGCCACCCTGGCCATCGGCGGGCTGGCGGCGCTGTTTGCGGTGGCGATCTCCCTGTGGATCGCCCGCGGGCTGGTGGCGCCCCTCAAGCAGGTGGCCGCCGCCACCCATCGGCTCGCCGCCGGCGACTACGCCGAGCGCGTCGAATCCACCACCAGCGACGAGGTGGGCCGGCTGGCGCAGGATTTCAACCGCCTCGCCCGCACCCTGGAAGCCAACGAGCGCATGCGCCGGGATTTCATGGCCGACGTCTCCCACGAGCTGCGCACCCCACTGGCGGTGCTGCGGGGCGAGCTGGAAGCCATCGAGGACGGCGTGCGGCCGATGAACGCCACCTCGATCGAATCCCTCAAGACCGAGGTACTGACCCTCGCCCAGCTGGTGAACGACCTCAACGAGCTGGCCCTCGCCGACGTGGGCGCCCTCGTCTATCGCAAGGCGCCGGTGGCGGTCGCCGAGCCGCTGGATCACACGCTGGCCGCCTTCGGCGACCGCCTGCACGACGCCGGCGTCGGCCTCGAAACCGACTTCGCACCGGGGCTGGTGGTGTCCGCCGACGAAGCGCGGCTCGGACAGCTGTTCCGCAACCTGGTGGAAAACAGCATCCGCTACACCGACGCCGGCGGCCTTCTTAAAGTGATCACGCGCCGCGACGGCAACGAGGTGTGCATCGACTTCCTCGACTCGGCCCCTGGCGTGCCGGACGAACTGCTGCCGAAGCTCTTCGAGCGCTTCTTCCGGGGCGAGCAATCCCGCAACCGGGCCACCGGCGGCGCAGGGCTCGGGTTGGCGATCTGCCGGCGCATCGTCGAGGCCCACGACGGCAGCATCGCCGCCCACGCCTCGCCCCTGGGCGGCGTGTGGGTCGCGCTGCGCTTCCCGGCGCTGGAGGGCTGACCGATGGACGCCCCCTTCCGCATCCTGATCGTCGAGGACGAACCCAAGCTCGCCGCGCTGCTGGGCGACTATCTCAAGGGCGCGGGCTTCGAGACCGCCTGGATCGCCAACGGGCTGGAGGCGATGCCGGCCATCCGCGCCCGCCTGCCCGACCTGATCCTCCTCGACCTGATGCTGCCCGGCCGCGACGGGCTGGACATCTGCCGCGAGCTGCGCGGTTTCAGCGCCGTGCCGGTGATCATGATGACCGCCCGCGTCGAGGAGATCGACCGCCTGCTGGGGCTTGAGCTGGGCGCCGACGACTACATCTGCAAGCCCTACAGCCCGCGGGAGGTGGTCGCCCGCTGCAAGGCCGTGCTGCGCCGCGCCCGCCCCATTGCCGGCGAGATCCAGCCCCTGCAGATCGACGAAGCCGCCTGGCGCGCGGTGTATCACGGCGTCGAGCTGGATCTGACTCCGGTGGAGTTCCGCCTGCTGCGCGCCCTGTCCCGCAGCCCGGGGCGGGTGTTCTCGCGGGAACAGCTGCTCGACGGCCTGTACGACGACCACCGGGTCGTCACCGACCGCACCGTCGACAGCCACATCAAGAACCTGCGCCGCAAGCTGGAGCACGTCACCCCCGACGCGCCGCCCATCCGCTCGATCTACGGCGTCGGCTACAAGTACGAGTCGCCCTGAGCCCACCGCCCGGCGCCTTCGCGCCGCGTTCTGAGCACCCGCAGCGCAAACGCCGCTTGCTCTACCCCGCCTCGCCGCCGATAATTTTCAGGCGGAACATCCGTCGCCTTGTTCCACGACAAGGCGACCCGGGAGGCATCCCGATAGAAGGAAAGCTGCCCCCGTAAGCCCCTGCGAGACGATGAATCAGCGAGTCATTCCCCTGGTCGACGAGCGCCTGCTCGGCCAACAGCCCCAGATCCCCGCCCACCTGCCGGCCCCCACCGGCCAGTTGCTGGACAGCCGCGGCCGTGCGGTGAAGGATCTGCGCATCTCGGTCACCGACCGCTGCAACTTCCGCTGCGTGTACTGCATGCCCAAGGAAGTGTTCGACAAGGACTACGCCTTCCTCCCGCGGCAATCCCTCCTCAGCTTCGAGGAGATCACCCGCATCGCCCGGCTGTTCGCCGCCCACGGCGTCACCAAGATCCGCCTCACCGGCGGCGAGCCGCTGCTGCGTCGCAACCTTGAGCGTCTGGTGGCCCAGCTGGCGGCCATCCCGGGGATGGAAGTCACCCTCACCACCAACGGGGTGCTGCTCCCCAAGAAGGCCGCGGCCCTCAAGGCGGCGGGGCTGTCGCGGGTAACCGTCAGCCTGGATTCGCTGGACGACACCGTCTTCAAGGCCATGAACGACATGGACGTGCCGGTTTCCGACGTGCTGGCAGGCATCGACGCCGCGGCCGCCGCCGGTCTCGGCCCGGTCAAGATCAACATGGTGGTCAAGCGCGGCATGAACGACCAGGAGATCGTCCCCCTCGCGCGCCACTTCCGCGGCAGCGGCCACATCCTGCGCTTCATCGAGTTCATGGACGTGGGCAGCTCCAACGGCTGGCGGATGGACGACGTGATCCCCTCGGCCGAGGTGATCCGGCGCATCGGCGAACACTTCCCCCTCGAAGCCATCGACCCCAACTACACCGGCGAAGTGGCCGAGCGCTGGCGCTATGTGGATGGCGGCGGCGAGATCGGGGTGATCTCGTCGGTCACCCAGGCCTTCTGCTCCACCTGTACCCGGGCCCGCCTGTCCACCGAAGGCCGGCTCTACACCTGCCTGTTCGCCCAGAGCGGCCACGACCTGCGCAGCCTGATGCGCGACAATCGCAGCGACGCCGAACTCTCCGCGGCAATCGGCAGCATCTGGCAGCAGCGCGGCGACCGCTATTCCGAGATCCGCACCGCCGCCACCGCGCCGCTCCGGAAGATCGAAATGTCCTATATCGGTGGCTGAGATGATCCCCGCCAGCCCGGAAAACATCACCGGCCTGATCCTCGCCGGCGGCCGCGGCAGCCGCATGGGTGGCGTGGACAAGGGCCTCGCCCTCCTCGACGGCCGGCCGATGGTCAGCCACGTGCTGGACCGCCTCGCCCCCCAGGTCGGGCCCATCCTCATCAGCGCCAACCGCAGCACCGAGCATTACGCGATGTTCGGCCGCCCGGTGATCCCCGACCGCCTCGAAGGCTTTGCCGGCCCGCTGGCCGGGCTCGAGGCCGGGCTCGCCGCGTGCACCACGCCCTACCTCGCCACCGCCCCCTGCGACAGCCCCTTCCTGCCGCCCGATCTGGTCCCACGCCTCGCCGAAGCCCTGTGCGCCGAGCGCGCCAGCGTGGCCGTCGCCCGCACCGGCGACCAGCTCCAGCCGGTATTCGCGCTGATGCGCAGCTTCGCCCTGCCCGACCTGCAGGCCTTCACCCGGGCCGGCGGACGCAAGATGGAGCTCTGGCTGCGCCGCCTCAAGTGGGTCGCCTGCCCCTTCGACGACGCACCCGACGCCTTCGCCAACATCAACACGCCGGACGAACTCCGCGCACACCAAGCTGGAGATTTCCCCCGGTGACTTCCCTCGCCCGGCAGTTCAGCTGCCACGACGCCTACGACCCGACCGCGCTCAATGCCGACCTCGGCCGCCAGCTGATCCTCGACGCGGTGAGCCCGATCAGCGGCATCGAGCACATTCCCCTGCGCGACGCCCTCGGCCGGGTGCTGGCCCAGCCGGTCATCTCGCCCATCGACGTGCCCGCCCACGACAACTCGGCGATGGACGGCTACGGCCTGCGCGGTGAAGACCTCAAGGCCGACGGCGACACCGTGCTCGACATCATCGGCAGCGCCTTCGCCGGCCAGGGCTTCGACGGCAGCATCGGCCCCGGCCAGGCGGTGCGCATCATGACCGGCGCGCCCCTGCCCGCCGGCGTCGACACCGTGGTGATGCAGGAAGTCACCCGCGCCGCCGACGGCAAGGTGACGATCCCCGCCGGCCAGCGCCGTGGCCAGAACGTCCGCCGCGCCGGCGAAGACCTCCGCGCCGGCCTCCCGGCCCTGCCCGCCGGTCGCCTCATCCGCCCCGCCGAACTGGGCCTCGTGGCGTCCCTGGGCATCGGCGAGGTGGCGGTGCGTCGCCGCCTGCGCGTGGCCTTCTTCTCCACCGGCAACGAGATCGCCACCATCGGCACCCCGGCCGCCCCGGGCCAGATCTACGACAGCAACCGCTACACAATCTTCGGCATGCTGAGCCGCCTCGGCTTCGACATCATCGACATCGGCGTCATCCGCGACGACCCGGACGTCCTCGAAACCACCCTGCGCGAAGCCGCGGGCATTGCCGACGCAGTCATCACCAGCGGCGGCGTGTCGGTGGGCGAGGCCGATTTCACCCGCGACGTGATGGCCCGCCTCGGCGAAGTGCTGTTCTGGAAGATCGCCATGAAACCCGGCCGGCCGATGGCCTTCGGGCACATCGGTGGCAACGACGGCAGCGCCTGGCTGTTCGGCCTGCCCGGCAACCCGGTGGCGGTGATGGTCACCTTCTACCAGTTCGCCCGCCCCGCGCTGATGCGCCTCGCCGGCATCGACCCGATCCCCGAGCCGCCCCTGCTGCCGGTTCCCTGCGCCACCCCGATCCGCAAGTCGCCGGGACGCACCGAATTCATCCGCGGCGTGCTGTTCCGCGGCGACACCGGCTGGCAGGTGAAGAGCACCCCGGCCCAGGGCTCGGGCATCCTCAGCTCGATGGCCGACGCCAACTGCTTCATCGTCCTCGGCCCGGCCCAGGGCAACGTGGCCGAAGGCGACACCGTGCAGGTCCAGGTGCTCGACGGACTGGTCTGAGCCTGCCACGTTGTCATAGCGTGCCTGCCACCTTGGCAGGCCCGTGAAATTCTCGCGCCAGAGCGCCAGCAGACGCCGATTCTGGTGCAGAATTTCAAATTCCCGTAATCGAAATGCAGCCAACAACGAACCATGGACGACGACATTCCGGAAGGCTCCCGCCTGGTCATCGACGGTAGGGAACGCGTCTTCTATTCCGGCTATTGGGTCAAGACCTACGCCGTTCCCGAAGACACGCTCCAGGCCAAGCGCAAGCTCATCGGCGCGCTGACCCGAAGACTCTTCAACCATGTCGAGCACGGGCTCAACATCCCTGGCAGCCGCCTCAACGAAGCCCGCAAGAGCTACGAGGACGAACCCGACACCGACCGCCGCCGCGTGAAAGGCGCCATGCTCGCCGGTGCGCTGTTCAACCGCGCGGCCGACATCTTCACCAAGCTCGTCGAGCTGCAGAGCGTCGGCATCGAGATCCAGCCCGACAACGCCCTGATGCGCGAATGCGGCCGATGTCTGCAGGAAGCCCTCGGCCTCGGCCGGCTGGTGCTGCACCGCTCCGGCGAAGAGGGCATCGACGAGCTGTGGGGCGAGCCCTTCAAGGCCTTCTCGATCCCCCTCGAAGATTTCTACGAGAGCCGTTACGTCAAGATCGCCCTCACCCTGCGCGACATCGACCTGATCGCCAACGCCATGGTCGAATACTTCGACCCGCTGCCCTGTTTCCGGGGCATCGCCCCCCACGTGCGCACCTTCGCCAAGGCTGCCCACATCAAGACCGAAACCCTGCGTACCGACCCGGACATCTTCGACATCTGGACCAGCTTCGTGACCGCCGGCGAGCGCCTCTGCGCCCACTTCAACGCCGCCGAGATGCCCAGCAACAGTGAGGACCAGCACCTCGTCACCGACGGCCGCCTGCTCGTCCAGCAGGGCCGCGACCTGGTGAGCTACATCACCCGTGCCCGCACCCCGATGCCCAAGAGCACCGCAGACTATATCGAGCGCTGCCGCAACTACGCCGCGCGCTGCGCTGAACGGACACAAAACGGAGAAAAAGGAAGCGTAAATGACTGAAAAAACAAACGCCAAGACCACCTCGCGCCCTGCCCGCCCCGCCCCGCGCCGTGCCGCAACCGGCGATGTGGCCCCGAAGGAAACCGCGGCCGCCATCGAGCAGTTCGTGATCGACGAGGCCGTGGACGCCGCCCGTGACGCCAAGGCCACCGCCGTTGCCGACATCGTCGCCACCCTCGCCAAGCACGACACCCACAGCATCGCCGAGACCCTCCAGGCCATCATGGCCGGTGCCTCGCCCGACGACGCCGAAGTCCTGCGCAAGGCGCTGCTGGCCGAGGACGAAGCCGTCTATAAAAAGCTGCCGTCCCACCCCGACGAAGAGCTCGCCGACGGCTGGCGCGAAGGCGCCTACCCCTACAAGAACCTGATGTCCCGCAAGGCGTACGAGAAGCAGAAGTACCGCCTGCAGGTCGAGCTCCTCAAGCTCCAGGCCTGGGTCAAGGATACCGGCCAGCGCGTCGTGATCCTCTTCGAAGGCCGCGACGCAGCCGGCAAGGGCGGCACCATCAAGCGCTTCATGGAGCACCTCAACCCCCGCGGCGCGAAGGTCGTGGCCCTCGAAAAGCCCAGCGAGACCGAACGCGGCCAGTGGTACTTCCAGCGCTACATCCAGCACCTGCCCACCGCCGGCGAGATCGCCATGTTCGACCGCTCCTGGTACAACCGGGCCGGCGTCGAGCGCGTGATGGGTTTCTGCTCGCCCGACGAATACCTCGAATTCATGCGCCAGACGCCCGAGTTCGAACGCCACCTGGTGCGTAGCGGCGTGCATCTCATCAAATTCTGGTTCTCGGTGAGCCGCGAAGAGCAGCGCCGGCGCTTCAAGGAGCGCGAAGCCCACCCGCTCAAGCAGTGGAAGCTCAGCCCCATCGATCTGGCGTCCCTAGACAAGTGGGAGGACTACACCAAGGCCAAGGAGGCGATGTTCTTCCACACCGACACCGCCGACGCCCCCTGGACCGTCCTCAAGTCGGATTGCAAGAAGCGCGCACGTCTCAACGCCATGCGCTACATCCTCCACAAGCTGCCCTACGCCAACAAAGACATCGACCACATCGGGCCCCTCGACCCGCTCCTCGTCGGCCGTGCCCACGTGGTGTACGAACGCGGCGAACACTCCGGCAGCCCGCTGCTGTGAGCCCCTCCGCCCGGCCAGTGTTTCATGGCGGGCGGATCTTTCTCTGACGCCTCCCGACCATGCCGCTCGCCGACGGCGGGTCGGGGCCGCCCTGACCAGGCTGGCCTCCACGCGCGCCTGCCGCTTCGGCATCATCATCGAAGACACCGCGCCCCAGGCCGCCCAGCTGCGCAACGCCGAATTCCAGTCCTTCTTATACGCCAAGCGCTGACGAGCAGGTAAACTCCGCGGCGATGCCGCACCACCCCGACTCCGCGCCCGCCTTCGCCCTCTTCGACGACAACCTCGACGCCAGCTCCGCCGGCGCGTGGCTGCTAACCGGCCTCGTCGAGGAAATTCGCTGCACCGATCCCGACGCCTGGCCCGCCGCCCTCGCCCGCCTCGAACGGGCCGCCCGGGACGGCGCCTGGGTTGCCCTCGCCGCCCGCTACGAACTCGGCTACGCCATCGAACCCCGCCTGCGCCCGCTGCTGCCGGCGGGCGGTGAGCCCCTCGTCACCGGCTGGATCTTCGCCCATGGCGAATGGCTCTCCGATGCGGCCGTCGACGCCTGGCTGGCGGCCCTCGCCGGCGACGCACCCGGCGGCGTCGGCACGCTTGCCCCCGGCATCACCGAAGCCGACTACCTCGCCCGCACCGAGCGCATCCGCGACTACATCGCCGCCGGCGACTGCTACCAGGTCAACTTCACCTTCCCGCTCACCGGCCCCGCCTTCGGCCACCCCGCCGCCCTCTACCGGGCCCTGCGCGCGGCCCAGCCCGTGCGCTACGGCGCCTTCATCGCCCACGCCGGCGGCGCGATCCTGTCCCGCTCGCCCGAGCTCTTCCTCGAACGCCACGGCCACACCCTCGCCAGCCGGCCGATGAAAGGCACCGCCCCGCGCGACACCGACCCGGCCGCCCTCGCCGCCTCCGACAAGGACCGCGCCGAGAACGTGATGATCGTGGACCTCATCCGCAACGACATGGGCCGCCTTGCCCCGCCCGGCGGCGTGCGGGTCGAGGATCTGTGCCGCATCGAGCCCTACCCCACCGTCTGGCAGATGACCTCCCGCGTCGTCGCCGAGCCCGTGGACGCCAACCTGCCGGCCATCTTCCGGGCGCTGTTTCCCTGCGGCTCGATCACCGGCGCCCCGAAGATCCGCGCCATGGAGATCATCCGCGAGCTCGAGACCGCGCCCCGCGGCCTGTACTGCGGCGCCCTGGGCTGGATTCGCCCCGGCGGCGACTTCCGCTTCAGCGTACCCATCCGCACCCTGCGCCTGAACGACGGCGAAGCCCGCCTCGACGTGGGCAGCGGCGTGGTGTTCGACTCCCGCCCGACTGCCGAGTGGGCCGAATGCCATCTCAAGGCGCGCTTTCTCACCGGGCTGCCCAAGGGCTTGCGCCTCATCGAAACCCTGCGCTTCGAGCCGGGCGCGGGCTTCCCCCTCCTGCCCGAGCACCTCGAACGCATCACCGCGTCCGCCGCCGAGCTGGGCTTCGCCTTCGACCCCGACGCCTTCCGGCAGCTGCTCGCGGGCGTCGAAGCCGACACGCCCCGGCGCGTCCGCGTCACCCTCGGCCAGCAGGGTGATCTCACCCTGGAGCAGGCGCCCCTCGGCGCGGGTGCCCCGTCGCCCGACGCCACCGTAGTGCTGTCGCCCCACGCAATCGCCAGCGACGACCTGCTGCTGCGCCACAAGACCACCGCCCGCGCCCTGTACGACCGGGAACTCGCCCGGGTGATGGCCGCCGGCCACTTCGACGCGCTGTTCCTCAACGAGCGGGGCGAGCTCGCCGAAGGCGCGCGCAGCAACCTCTTCGTGGAGCGGAACGGCGTGCTGCTCACCCCGCCCGCCAGCGCCGGCCTCCTCAACGGCACCCTGCGCCGCCGCCTGCTGCGGGAAGGCCGGGCCCAGGAGGCGACGCTCCGCCCGGACGACCTGGAACACGCTGACGCGATCTACGCCGGCAACGGCCTGCGCGGGCTGGTGCGCGTCCGGCTGGTGGAAGACGCCCCCGGTTAACGCAAAAAAACGGCAACAATGGATCACCCATTGTTGCCGTTTTTGAAACAATCCAGCTCGGGCTTACTTCGCGCCCTTGCCCTTCGGCACCACCACCAGGCCCTCGACCAGCGCCTTGGTGCTGGCCGTGGATTCCTTCAGCAGCAGCTGCACGCCGGCCCGCAGCAGCTCGGACTTGGTGCAGATGCGCCCGGCCTTGGCCAGCGTCTCGCGCAGCGCCTTGAGCTGGGCGTGCTCGCTCTTGGGCATCGAGAACGAATCACGCACGACCTTCTCGCGCACCACCTTGGCGGGCTTTTCAGCCTTGGCCTTGGCCGGCTTGGCGGGCTTTTCCGCCTTCTCGACCTTCTCCGCCTTCACGGGCTTCGGCTTGGCCGGCTTGACGACCTTCTTGGCCACGACGGGCGCAGGCGTTGCGGTAGGCGCCGGCGCAGCTTCGACCGGGGCCGCGGCTTCGGCCGGCTTGGCGGCCTTCGCGGGCGCCTTCACGGCTTTAGGCGCAGCCTTCGCGGCAGGCTTGGGCGCGGGCTTGGCGGGGGCCTTCGGCTTCTCGGCCTTGACCGGCGCCTCGGCGACCGGAGCGGGCTCGACCACCGGAGCCAGCTCGGATGCCACGGCGTCCACCGCCGGCGCCACCTCGACAGCCTCAGCCGGAGCCGGAGCCGCTACCGGCGCCTCGGCGGGCGTCGGGTCAGGCAGACGGGTTTCGAGTGCTTCGCTCTCCTGCTGCAAAGTCGAACGCAGCGCCGACCGGGTTTTGGTGTTCATGTTTTATCTCCTGTCAGTTTCAAGACTTCCACAACCAGTTTGTCCACTTCACGCGCAGCCTCGCTGCCGGCCCGGCCCAGCTGATACACCGTGCCGCCGACCACCGCGCTCTGCGCGAAAGCATTACGCTGGGAGAGGGCCGCGCCAAGCACCGGGAGGGTGAAATCCCGCATCACCTCGAGCACGTCCCAGGCGAGGTTGGTGCGCAGCACCCGGTTGGGCACCAGCGCCGCCTTCAGGCCCTTGCGGCTCGCCTGAACCTGCAGGATCAGCCGCTCGACGCCCATGGTGGACCACAGATCCGCCGGGCTCGGCACCACCGGCACCAGAGCCACGTCCGCCACCTGCAGCGACGCCAGTGTGGCGGCGTGTTCGATGGACGGCGGGCAATCCAGCAGGATCACGTCGGCATCCCGCCCCGCCGCCTTGATGGCCGCCGGCAGCGCGTCCGGCTCACCGGGAAGCCGGCTCACCGTCGCCGGAAACGGCACGCCCGCGGCGGCCGCGTGAGCCCAGCGCAGGGCGGTTTCCTGGGGATCGAGATCGATGATCACCACGCGTTTTCCGCGCCTGGCGAGACCGCCCGCGAGTTGCATCGTCAGTGTCGACTTGCCCGCGCCGCCCTTCTGGGACAGCACGGTAACCACCTTCGGCTTTGCCACTTTGCCCCCTATTGCGTAATACCGTATTATTTTCACCCCGATCAGGTATCGCTGGCAAGAGGTGTCTTCTCGCAGGTTTGTCCCGAAACACGCACAATGGAACTCAGGCAAGCTTGTGCCGGCGGCCCGGGAGCATCAGGATGAACGACGGACGGATTTCGGTGAAAGTCGGAGACATCACACTACAGAAAGTGGACGCCATCGTGAATGCCGCCAACAGCAGCCTGCTGGGCGGGGGTGGCGTGGATGGCGCGATCCACCGGGCGGCCGGGCCGGAACTCACCGCCCACTGCGCCACCCTGGGCGGCTGCCCGACGGGCGAGGCGCGCATCACCCCGGGCTTTCGGCTACCCGCGCGCTACGTGATCCACACCGTCGGCCCCCTGTGGCGCGGTGGCAGCTACGGGGAGGCTGCGCTGCTTGCAGACTGCTACCGCAACAGCCTGAAGCTCGCCGCCGCGCACGGCGTACGGACGATCGCCTTCCCCGCGATCAGTTGCGGTATCTACGGTTACCCGGCAGAAGAAGCGATGCGGATCGCGGTGGCCACCTGCCGCGCGGTGCAGGCCGAGCAGGAACTCCCGGAGGAAATCCTGCTGATGGCCTTCGATCAGCGCATGAATTCGCTTCTGAGCGAAATCTTGCGGGGCGGTGACTGAATGACGATGCGCCGAGGACCGTCGGCACGACGGGCCGGTTTACCAAGACCGTCACAGGTGCGCAGCCCGGCGGTGCCGAGACGCATGCACTGCACGCCTCCACAACCGCAGCCGGCCGGCAGCTCGGAGGGCTCGCCCTCTTCCATGTGGTCGATGCGCAGCAGGTCGAGGAAGCGCGAAGCCGATTCGCGGCAACCAAACACGGTCAGGCGACCGTCATTGGCGCACAGCCAGCGTTCATCCACGGTAATGCCGACACAGCCCTCCCCGCCACCCTGCAGCGGATGCACCCGGACCCGGGTCTGGCCAAGGCGCCACAGCGGCGCGACGGCGAGCTCGAGCCAGGTCGCATTGCGTCCTTTGAGTTCCATCTTGTCCCCTCACTTATTATTGTGTTCCGCTGCCGTTTGCCCCAGATAAGGACGAATGGCGCGCAACTTTGCGTATTATCGCGACTTGCCAAGGATTATGTACCCGGCAGTTCCCGGAACAAGCCGCGGGAAAACCCGGATGCGGCAATTAGCCACACTTTTCACCTTCGTCTGCAGAAAACAAACGGGAGAAACACCACGATGAAACTCGAAACCCTTGCCGTGCACGGTGGCTACAGCCCGGATCCGACCACCAAGGCGGTGGCCGTGCCGATCTACCAGACCACCTCCTACGCCTTCGACGACACCCAGCACGGTGCCGATCTGTTCGACCTGAAGGTGGCCGGCAACATCTACACCCGCATCATGAACCCCACCCAGGCCGTGCTCGAAGCCCGGGTGGCGGCGATGGAAGGCGGCATCGCGGGCCTGGCGCTGGCCTCCGGCATGGCCGCCATCACCTACGCGATCCAGACCATCGCCGAAGCCGGCGACAACATCGTCTCGGCCTCCACGCTCTACGGCGGCACCTACAACCTGTTCGCCCACACCCTGCCGCAGATCGGCATTCAGGTGCGCTTTGCCGACTACCGCGACCCGGCCTCCTTCGCACCGCTGATCGACGCCCGCACCAAGGCCATCTACTGCGAATCCGTCGGCAACCCGCTGGGCAACATCACCGACTTCGAAGCCCTGGCCGCCATCGCCCACGCCCACGGCATCCCGCTGATCGTTGATAACACCGTGCCCTCACCCTACCTGTGCCGGCCGATCGAGCACGGCGCCGACATCGTGGTGCATTCGCTCACCAAATACCTGGGCGGCCACGGCACCTCCATCGGCGGCATCATCGTCGATAGCGGCAAGTTCCCGTGGGCCGAGCACAAGGAGCGCTTCCGCCGCCTGAACGAGCCGGATGTCTCCTACCACGGAGTGGTCTACACCGAAGCCCTCGGCCCGGCCGCCTTCATCGGCCGCGCCCGCGTGGTGCCCCTGCGCAACATGGGTGCCGCAATCAGCCCGTTCAACGCCTTCCTGATCCTCCAGGGCGTCGAGACCCTCGCCCTGCGCATGGACCGCATCTGCGAGAACACCCTCAAGGTGGCCGAGTTCCTCAAGGGCCACGCCAAGGTGGCGTGGGTGAACTACGCCGGTCTGCCGGATCACGCCGACAACGCCCTCGTTCAAAAGTACATGGGCGGTCGCGCGTCGGGCATCCTCAACTTTGGCGTGAAGAGCGCCGACGGCGACGGCAAGGCTGCCGGCGGCCGCTTCCAGGACGCGCTCAAGCTGGTCACCCGCCTGGTGAACATCGGCGACAGCAAGAGCCTGGCCTGCCACCCGGCCTCCACCACCCACCGCCAGCTGTCGCCCGAAGAGATGAAGAAGGCCGGCGTATCCGAAGACATGGTCCGCCTGTCCATCGGCATCGAGCACATCGACGACCTCCTGGCCGATCTCGACCAGGCCCTCGCGGCGGTCTGATCGATTCAGCAGCAGCAATAAAAAAACGCCGGGCTCACACCCGGCGTTTTTCATTTCAGATCACCGCTGAAAGTCAGGCTGCGCAGCCCTCCGCATCCTCCGCGACGGCCGCCACGTGCGCCCCGGCGCGGTTGGCCGCGCTGATGATCGCCCGTACCGACGCGGTCACGGTGTTGCGGTGCATACCGGCCCCGAAGCGGCTGCCGGCGACGCCTTCCATCGCCACCTCGACGATGCACATGGCCGCCGCGTCGGCACCCTCGCCCATCGAGCGCTCTTCAAAGCTCTGCACGCGGATCGGCACACCGATGGCCGCCACGGCCGCCTCGACCGGGCCGTTGCCTTCGCCGACGAACTCCACGGCCAGGCCATTCACCTCGGCCTCGATGCGGATGCCCTGACGGCTGCCGGCCTCGAAAAGGTGGTGCGCCACGTAACGGATCGGTGCGTCGGCTTCGAGGTATTCACGGCCGAAGAGCGTCCACAACTGATGGGCGTCCACTTCCTGGCCGGTCTCATCGGTAAGGCGCTGCACTGCCGCGCTGAACTCCACCTGCATCCGCCGCGGCATCACGAGGCCGTAGTGGGCCTGGAGCAAATGCGCCACGCCGCCCTTGCCGGACTGGCTGTTCACGCGGATCACCGAATCGTAGGTGCGGCCCACGTCATGCGGGTCGATGGGCATGTACGGCACCGTCCATTGGGCGCCCGGCTGCTGCACCTCGAGCCCCTTCTTGATCGCGTCCTGGTGCGAACCCGAGAAGGCCGTGAAGACGAGATCGCCCACGTACGGGTGGCGCGGGTGGATCGGCAACTGGGTGCATTCCTCGGCCACGCGGGCGATGTCGTTGATGTCCGAGAAATCGAGGCCCGGGTGGATGCCCTGGGTGTACATGTTGAGGGCGAGGGTCACGAGATCCACGTTGCCGGTGCGCTCGCCATTGCCAAAGAGGCAGCCCTCCACACGGTCGGCGCCAGCAAGCTGGGCGAGCTCGGCGGCCGCCACGGCGGTGCCGCGGTCGTTGTGGGGATGCACGCTGAGGATGATCTGCTCGCGGCGGGCGAGATTGCGGTGCATCCACTCGATCTGGTCGGCGTAGAAGTTGGGCGAGCCCACTTCCACGGTGGACGGAAGGTTGAGGATCACCTTCTCGCCCGGCGCCGGATCCCAGGCGGCGACCACGGCATCGCAGACTTCCTTGGCGAAGTCGAGTTCGGTGGCGGTGAAGGTTTCCGGGCTGTACTCGAGGACGAATTCGGTGTCCGGCTGCTCGGCAGCGAGCTGCTTGACGAGGGTGACGCTCTCGACGGCAAGGGCCTTGACCTCATCCTTGCTCATCCCGAACACCGTCTCGCGGAACACCGGCGAGGTGGCGTTGTAGATGTGGACGATGGCCCGGCGGGCGCCCTTGAGGGATTCCATCGTGCGGCGGATGAGGTGCTCGCGAGCCTGGCTCAAGACCTCGATGGTCACGTCGTCGGGAATCTCACCCTGCTCGATGAGCTGACGGACGAAGTCGAAATCGGTCTGGGAGGCTGAGGGGAAAGCGACTTCGATTTCCTTGAAGCCGATCGCCACGAGCTTGCGGAACATCTGCAACTTGCGGGCGGCATTCATCGGTTCGAAGAGGGCCTGGTTGCCGTCACGGAGATCGGTGCTCATCCAGATCGGCGGATGAGTGATCGTGCGGCTGGGCCACTGGCGGTCGGCGAGGGCGACCGGGGGAAAGGCGGTGTACTTGGTTTGCGGATTCTTCAACATGATGGTCTTGTCCTTTGCTTTCGTCGGATACGGTTCGGGTGTTCGGATGCGGACATGGGGTTGCCAGACTGCCGCGGGCTCGTGGCCTGGCAACCGGGGCGCAGTCGTAGGGACAGCAGGGACAGATCGAGGGTGGACATGGTGAAACTCCGTTCAAAACGCGTGCGAAGACGCAATTCGCCTGTTAAGGGCGACGGGGTACGACAACAGGGAGGGGGAGAAAAGATGTGCCCGTTAGGGCAGCAGCAGACCCAGCCCGGAGAGGGCCAGTAGGGAGAAGAGATTGGTCTGTTGCGCGGAGGTCATGGACGTTAACTTAACAGCCGCGCCGGCGGCCGTCAAACATCCTGATCCAATTCATTCGATAGCCTGTTGCTATTCCGGCATCAGGCGACATTGCAGCTGACGATCTGGTAGCCCGGGCCGCTGACCAGCACCGTGCCCGGCTGCAGCTTGACCGTACGCCCCGCCACCTTGGCGAACACCGGCCGCGGCGAGCGCATCGCACCCGGCTCGCAGACGATGCGCACCGCACGGCCGCGCACCACCGGATCGCACAGGATGCCGCTCCAACTGCGGGCCCCATCGTCGAGCAGCGCCGGATAGGGCTCGCTGGAGATGGTCTGCATCCCCACCGCCGCGCCACCTTCGATGTCGGACCGGACCCGGCGCACCAGCGCCAGCACCCAGCGCCCGGTTTCGCCCACATGGGCGCCCACCAGCGCGCCCACCCGGCACACGTCGGGGTCGAAGGCGCCGGAGATCACCCCAAAACCATTGCGGCTGGCGTCCCGCAGCGCCCAGGCAGCCGCCGGCCGCATCTGGGCTTCGCCGGAGATCTGCGAGCGGATGAAACCCAGCCCGGTGGCCAGCGCCAGCGCACCTCGCACCGGGTGGCGGCGATACTGGCGCATGGGCGGCACCGGCCCCCACTGGCGCGAGAGATGGCGGATAGCCCCGCTCACCGATGGCACGCCGATACCCGCAAACAGCGGCCCGAGCCCCCCGTCGGCGACCGTCTGGCGCAGCTCGCCGAGCATCACCACCGCATCTGCGGGGCGGAAATAGCGGATCGTGGAAGGCACGTCCTCGGGCACGGCGAGGCAGCGCTGGGGCGCCGAGAGGCTCTCGAGATCGAGGAAAAACTGGCCACCGCCCCGCGGCTCGCTGGTCAGCGCCAGGGAATGCTGGAGATAACGCACCAGCTTGTCGGTCGCCTCGATGCGGTCGGGCGAGAGCTGGTCGAGGCTGGCACACTGCATGGCCACCAGCCGGATGAATTCGCGGCTCACCGTCGAGCGGGTCTCACGCCCTTCGCGGACGTTGATCGGCGTGTTGAGCGCACCGTACTGGCCGGCCGCGCGGTAGGCGACGATCGCCCGCTGCCAGACTTCCGGCGCGAGCTCCTGGTAATCGAAGGCGACCCACTTCATCTCGCCGGCGGCGGCGCGCACCGCCCGCAGCAGCACCTCGACCCGCAGCGGATCGGCGTCGTCGATGGTGAAATCAGTGGCGAGACCGTTCAGGACGAGATCGTAGGCACGCCCAAGGCTGGCGTAGAAATCCCGCCCCAGAGCCTTGTAGCGCACGCTGCGTGAGCCGAACACGTTGGAAAGGTACAGCCCGGAGGCCTGGCGCAGCTGGGGCTGGGCGGCCTCGTCGAGAATGGCGACGAGGCGCGCAAGCTGGTTGAGGGGGACTTCACCCTCGAAATGGAAGGAATCCAGCCAGCGGATCAACTCGACAATGGCCGTCGGCGCGGCGCTGGTGGCAACGTCGTTCAGAATCCGGCTCAGCGTTTCCTGCTGCATGAGCGGATGGGAGTGTTGAACCGCTGAACCGATTGCCATGTGGGTGTCTCTGCGCCTCTTCGGACCGATGATCCGAAACGTTTTTTCACGATCAAACATGGTAGCACAAAGGTGTTTTTCGTCACGCTTGCCGACGAAACCCCACGGGCAAGTACGGATGCGCGGGGGCGCCCTAAACCGGTAAAATCGCGTCCTCTCGATTCAGCTCCCAGCCTTCATGCGCCAGTACCTCGAACTCATGCGCCACGTGGCGGAACGCGGCCACCGCAAGGACGACCGCACCGGCACCGGCACGCTGTCGGTCTTCGGCTGGCAGATGCGCTTCGACCTTTCCGAAGGTTTCCCGCTGCTCACCACCAAGAAGCTCCACACCCGCTCGATCATCCACGAGCTGCTGTGGTTCCTGCGCGGCGAAACCAACATCCAGTACCTGAAGGACAACAAGGTCTCGATCTGGGACGAGTGGGCCGACGAGAACGGCGAGCTCGGCCCGGTGTACGGCAAGCAGTGGCGCCGCTGGGAAACCGCGGACGGGCGCAGCATCGACCAGATCGCCCAGCTCATCGAGGCGCTCAAGAAGAACCCGGACTCCCGCCGCCACATCGTGTCGGCCTGGAACCCTGGCGAAATCGAGGGCATGGCCCTGCCGCCCTGCCACGCGCTGTTCCAGTTTTACGTGGCCGGCGGCAAGCTGAGCTGCCAGCTCTACCAGCGCAGCGCCGACATCTTCCTGGGCGTGCCCTTCAACATCGCCAGCTACGCGCTCCTCACGATGATGGTGGCCCAGGTATGCGGCTACGAGCTGGGCGATTTCGTGTGGACGGGGGGCGACTGCCACCTCTACGTAAATCACCTGGAGCAGACCCAGCTGCAGCTCTCCCGCGAGCCGCGCGCCCTGCCGACGATGCGCATCAACCCGGACGTGAAGGACATCTTCGCCTTCACCATCGACGACTTCGTCCTCGAAGGCTACGACCCGCACCCCCACATCTCCGCACCGGTGGCCGTATGAGCACTTCCGCCCGGCCGCCTGAAGGAAGTGCTCACTCCTCCCCTGGGGAGGATGCCGCGCAGCGGCAGGAGGGTCGCCCCCTGAGCAGACCCATCCTGGCACTGATCGCCGCCCACGCCCGTGACCGCGTGATCGGCATCGACAACCGTATGCCCTGGCACCTGCCGGAAGACATGAAGTTCTTCCGCGAGACCACCCGCGGCAAGCCGGTCATCATGGGCCGCAAGACCTGGGAATCCCTGCCCGACGCCTTCCGCCCGCTGCCCGGGCGGGTGAACATCGTGGTGAGCCGCAACGCAGCCTACCCGGCCGTTGGCGCCACCGTGGTGGGCAGCCTGCCCGACGCGCTGACTGCTGCCGGAAACGCCGACATCGTTTTCGTGATGGGCGGCGCCGAGCTCTACCGCCAAGCCTTGCCCATCGCCGATCGGCTCTACCTTACCGAGATCGATGCAGATTTCGCCGGCGATGCGTTTTTTCCGGAATTGGCCAAGGACGACTGGCGCGAAGCTCAGCGCAACCCGCAGGTCGCCGCGTCAGGCCTCAAGTTTGCGTTTGTGACCTACGAACGCAGATAAATCCCGCGGACGCCGCGCCCCAGCAAAAAAAACGCCGCGAAATCCGCGGCGTTTTTTGTTTTGACGGCCAGGACGCTCAGTCCCGCACGCAATCCACGTAGTAGTAGATGCGTCCGTCCTTCACTTCCTTCACGAGGCCATGCACATCGGTCTCGAAGCCCGGGAAGCGTTCGTTGAACTCGCGGGCGAACTGCAGGTAGCGCACCACCGTCTTGTTGAAGCGCTCGCCCGGGATCAGCAGCGGAATGCCCGGCGGATACGGGGTGAGGAGCACGCTGGTGACACGGCCTTCGAGCTCGTCGATGGCGACGCGCTCGATGTTGCGGTGGGCCATCTTGGCGAAGGCATCCGCCGGCTTCATGGCCGGGATCATGTCCGACAGGTACATCTCGGTGGTGAGGCGGGCCACGTCGTTGGCGCGGTACACCGCGTGGATGTCGCGGCAAAGATCGCGCAGGCCGACGCGCTCGTAGCGCGGGTTCTTCTGGACGAACTCGGGCAGCACCTTCCAGAGGGGCTGGTTCTTGTCGTAGTCGTCCTTGAACTGCTGCAGCTCGGTCACCATGCTGTTCCAGCGGCCCTTGGTGATGCCAATGGTGAACATGATGAAGAAAGAGTACAGGCCGCACTTCTCGACGATCACGCCGTGCTCGGCCAGATACTTGGTGACGATGGCCGCCGGGATGCCGCGCTCGGCGAACTCGCCGTCCACGTCGAGGCCCGGGGTGATGATCGTGGCCTTGATCGGGTCGAGCATGTTGAAGCCTTCAGCCAGGTTGCCGAAGCCGTGCCAGCGGTCGCCGGGCTTGAGCATCCAGGCTTCGCGCTCTTCGATGCCTTCTTCCGACAGGTCGTCCGGGCCCCACACCTTGAACCACCAGTCGGCGCCCCACTCTTCGTCCACCTTGCGCATGGCGCGGCGGAAGTCGAGGGCTTCGGCGATGGATTCCTCGACAAGCGCGGTGCCGCCCGGCTCTTCCATCATCGCCGCGGCCACGTCGCAGGACGCGATGATCGCGTACTGGGGGCTGGTGGAGGTGTGCATGAGGTAGGCCTCGTTGAACACGTCCCGGTCGAGGTGGCTGTTCTCGGCGTCCTGCACGAGGATCTGCGACGCCTGCGACAGGCCCGCCAGCAGCTTGTGGGTGGATTGGGTCGAGAAGATCATCGACTCCTTGCAGCGCGGGCGGTCGGCGCCGATGGCGTGGTAGTCGCCATAGAAATCGTGGAACGCCGCGTGGGGCAGCCAGGCTTCGTCGAAGTGCAGGGTGTCGATCTTGCCATCCAGCTCGTCCTTGATGGCCTCGACATTGTAGAGCACGCCGTCGTAGGTGGACTGGGTGATGGTGAGCACCCGCGGCTTGGCGGTCTTGTCGGCGATGAAGGGATTCGCGTCGATCTTCTTCTGGATGCTTTCCCAGTCGAACTCGGAGCGCGGGATCGGGCCGATGATGCCGAAGTTGTTGCGGGTCGGCATCAGGAAGACCGGGATCGCGCCGGTCATCATGATCGCGTGGAGCACCGACTTGTGGCAGTTGCGGTCCACCACCACGATGTCGCCCGGCGCCACGGTGGAGTGCCAGACGATCTTGTTGGACGTGGACGTGCCGTTGGTGACGAAGTACAGGTGATCGCAGTTGAAGATGCGCGCGGCGTTGCGCTCGGAAGCCGCCACCGGGCCGGTGTGGTCGAGCAGCTGGCCGAGTTCTTCGACCGCGTTGCACACGTCGGCGCGCAGCATGTTCTCACCAAAGAACTGGTGGAACATCTGGCCGACGGGCGACTTGAGGAAGGCCACGCCGCCGGAGTGGCCGGGGCAGTGCCACGAGTACGAGCCATCGGACGCGTAATGCGTGAGCGCACGGAAGAACGGCGGAGGCAGGGATTCGAGGTAGGCCTTGGCTTCGCGCACCACGTTGCGGGCGATGAACTCCGGCGTGTCCTCGTACATGTGGATGAAGCCGTGGAGCTCGCGCAGCACGTCGTTGGGGATGTGGCGCGAGGTGCGGGTTTCGCCGTGCAGGAAGATGGGGATGTCTGCGTTGCGCATCCGGATCTCGCTCACGAAGGCGCGCAGATCGGCGATGGCCTTTTCGGCAGCCTCGGGCGAGGAGAACTCTTCGTCGTCGATCGACAGGATGAACGCCGAGCCGCGGCTCTGCTGCTGGGCGAAGGACGACATGTCGCCGTAGCTGGTGACGCCCAGCACTTGCAGGCCTTCCTTCTCGATGGCTTCCGCCAGGGCGCGGATGCCCAGCCCGGACGTGTTTTCCGAACGGAAGTCCTCGTCGATGACGATGACCGGAAAATTGAAGCGCATGCTCGACTCCTCGGTGCCCGGTTTGAGCCCGGGCAGATCAACAAAAAGTTTTGGGCGGACCCGCGTGCCTGCGCATGGTCCGCCCGATGTTCAAAGTGTAGCTGACAAGTATTTCAGATTTTCGGCAGGGTGACGCCGGTCTGACCCAGATATTTACCGCCGCGATCCTTGTAGGAGGTGGCGCAGGTTTCGTCAGACTCGAAGAACAGCATCTGGGCCACGCCTTCGTTGGCGTAGATCTTGGCCGGCAGCGGGGTGGTGTTGGAAAACTCCAGCGTCACGTGGCCCTCCCACTCGGGCTCCAGGGGCGTCACGTTGACGATGATCCCGCAGCGCGCGTAGGTGGATTTGCCCAGGCACACCGTAAGCACGCTGCGCGGGATGCGGAAGTATTCAACCGTGCGAGCGAGCGCGAAGGAGTTCGGCGGGATGATGCACACGTCACCGGTGAAATCCACGAAATTGCGCTCGTCGAAGTTTTTCGGATCGACGATCGTGGAGTTGATGTTGGTGAAGATCTTGAATTCGTTGGCCACGCGAACATCGTAGCCGTAGCTCGAGGTGCCGTAGGAGACGATCTTGCCACCTTCGTTCTGGCGCACCAGCTCGGGGGCAAAGGGTTCGATCATCTTCGCATCGCCTTCCGCCATGCGGCGAATCCACTTGTCCGACTTGATGCTCACGCTGGCTGTCCCTGCACAAAAATGCGCATTCTACATCCACGCGCACGAAATTTCGGCCAAATGCGTGACGGCGGCCATCAGACCGCCGTCACGCCGAAAGCGCCCGGAAGAAGCGCCCGCTCGGTTGGGCTACTTGTCCTTCGGCTCGTCGTCCTTCACCACGTCGTAGATGCCCTTGCCGACCTTGAAGGGCACCTTCACGACTTCGACACCCACATCCACGGCGGTGCCGACCACGGTACCCACCACACAGCCGGACAGGCTGGCAGCAAGCGCCGCCACCAGGGCGACGCGCATCACGACATTCAGTTTGCTCACGTATTCTGCACCACGATGTTCGGGAACTTGTGGCTCATGTCCTTCGCCCGTTCGGCGATGGTGATGGCCACCTTGCGGGCGATCCCCTTGTAGATTTCGGCCACCCGGCCATTCGGGTCGGCCACCACGGTCGGCACGCCGCTGTCCACTTCCTGACGGATCTGGATGTCCAGCGGCAGCGCGCCCAGGAAAGGCACGCCGTAATCCTTGCACATGGTCTCGCCACCACCGGTGCCGAAGATGTGCTCCTCGTGCCCGCACTTCGAGCAGATGTGGATGCTCATGTTTTCCACGATGCCGATGATGGGCACGCCGACCTTCTCGAACATCTTGAGGCCCTTGCGGGCGTCGAGCAAGGCAATATCCTGGGGCGTCGTGACGATTACCGCACCGGTCACCGGCACGGTCTGGGAGAGGGTCAGCTGGATGTCGCCGGTGCCCGGCGGCATGTCGATCACGAGGTAATCCAGATCGCGCCAGTTGGTTTCCTTGAGCAGCTGGTTGAGGGCCTGGGTGGCCATCGGGCCGCGCCACACCATCGGCGTCTCCACATCCACCAGGAAGCCGATGGACATCACCTGCAGGCCGTGGGCCTCGAGGGGCTCCATCGTCTTGCCGTCGTGGCTTTCGGGGCGCTCGCCGCCGATGCCCAGCATCTGGGGCTGCGACGGACCGTAGATGTCGGCATCGAGCATGCCGACCTTGGCGCCTTCGGCCACCAGGGCCAGCGCCAGATTGACCGCCGTGGTGCTCTTGCCCACGCCGCCCTTGCCGGACGCCACCGCGATGATGTTCTTCACCCCGGGCAGCAGCTTCACGCCCTGCTGCACCGCGTGGGCGACGATCTTGCTGAACACGTTGGCGCTCACGTTGCCCACGCCCGGCACGGATTTCACCTGAGCGATCACCGCCTGGCGGATGGTGTCGATCTGGGTCTGGGCCGGGTAGCCCAGCTCGATGTCGAAGGACACGTCGGCACCGCTGACGCGCAGGTTCTTCACGGCACGGCTCGAAACGTAATCCTTGCCGGTGTTGGGGTCGGCATACTGCCGGAGGCTGTCGAGGACGCTTTGATCGGTGAGGCTCATGGTGTCAGGGGCCGGCGAACGGCGAAAAAAGGAGAACATGGTGCAATGAAAGCAGGAAAGACGCCAGACGGCGCATTCAAACCCGAGTAATTTACTCCAGTAATTGAGTTTACTTGAAACGCCGCTCTACGGTAAGGGCGCCGGCCTGTCCTGCCGCAGGCGCCGGAGCCGGCCGTGGGGCCTCCGCCTTTGCTAAAATGCGGGGTTCACAACAATTATGTTCCAGGCCCACCCATGAGCTCCCCGCGCAAGATCCTCGTCACCAACGCCCTGCCCTACGCCAACGGCGACATCCACCTCGGCCATCTGGTGGGCTACATCCAGGCCGACATCTGGGTGCGCTACCAGCGCATGCGTGGCAACACGGTGCATTACGTCTGCGCGGACGACACCCACGGCACGCCGGTCATGCTGCGCGCCGAGAAGGAAGGCCTGACGCCCGAGCAGCTCATCAACCGCGTGCACGGCGAGCACAGCCGCGATTTCCGCGATTTCGGCGTGGCCTTCGACAACTACCACTCCACCCACAGCGACGAAAACCGCTGGTACGCGGAGGACATCTACACCCGCCTGCGCGACGGCGCCCGCCTCATCGACACCCGCGCCATCGAGCAGTTCTACGATCCGGTGAAGGAGATGTTCCTGCCGGACCGCTTCATCAAGGGCGAGTGCCCCAAGTGCGGCGCGGCCGATCAATACGGCGACAACTGTGAGGCCTGCGGCGCCGCCTACGCGCCCACCGAGCTCAAGAACCCGTACTCCGCCGTCTCCGGCGCCAAGCCGGTGCTGAAGACCTCCGAGCACTACTTCTTCCGCCTGTCCGACCCGAAGGCCGTCGAGTTCCTGCGCGACTGGACCCAGGGCACCACGCCCGACGGCGCCCGCCGACTGCAGTCCGAGGCCGCCAACAAGATGAAGGAATGGCTCGGAGAAGCCGGCGAGAACAAGCTCTCCGACTGGGACATCTCCCGCGACGCGCCCTACTTCGGCTTCGAGATCCCCGGCGCCCCGGGCAAGTACTTCTACGTCTGGCTGGACGCGCCGATCGGCTACTTCGCCAGCTTCAAAAACCTCGCCGCCCGCAACGCCGACATCGACGTGGCCGCCTTCACCGAAGCCGGCCCGGCTGCCGCTACCGGCACCGAGATGATCCACTTCATCGGCAAGGACATCCTGTACTTCCACGCGCTCTTCTGGCCCGCGATGCTGCACTTCGCCGGCTACCGCACGCCCACGCAGCTGTGCGTGAATGGCTTCCTCACCGTCGATGGCGCCAAGATGAGCAAGAGCCGCGGCACCTTCATCACCGCCCGCAGCTACACCGACCAGAAGCTCAACCCCGAGTGGCTGCGCTACTACTTCGCCGGCAAGTCCAACGGCACGATGGAAGACGTGGATCTCAACCTCGACGACATGATCGCCAAGGTCAATTCCGATCTGGTCGGCAAGTTCGTCAACATCGCCAGCCGCTGCGCAGGCTTCATCGCCAAGCGCTTCGACGGCAAGCTCGCCGCCCACGACGAGGCCCTTCCGCTCGACTGGAACATCGACGAAGTCACCGCCGCCTTCGAAACCCGCGACTACAGCCGCGCCCTGCGCAAGATCATGGAGTTCGCCGACCTGGCCAACGGCTATGTGAATGACAACAAACCGTGGGAGCTCGCCAAGCAGGAAGGCCAGGACGCCCGCCTGCACGTGGTGTGCACCACCGCCATCAACATCTTCAAGGCCCTCACCGGCCTGCTGAAGCCCGTGCTGCCGACCCTCGCCGGGCAGGTCGAAGCGTTCCTCAACATCGAGCCGCTCACCTGGAACAACCTGCTCGCCCCGCTGCCCGCCGGCCACACCATCAACGCCTACAGCCACCTCATGACCCGCATCGAGCGCAAGCAGGTGGACGCCCTGCTCGAAGCCAACCGCGAATCCCTCGCCCCCGCCACCGACACCAAGCCGGCCGCCGAAGCCAAGGACGCCAAGGCCAAGCACTCCGAGCAGCGCCACGCCCAGCACCAGGCCCACGCCGCCGCCACCGAAGCTGCCAGCGCCGACGAGTTCGAGCCCTTCATCTCCATCGACGACTTCGGCAAGATCGACCTGCGCATCGCCAAGATCGTCTCCGCCGAGCACGTCGAAGGCGCCGCCAAGCTGCTGCGCCTGCAGCTCGACATCGGTGAAGAGAAACCCCGTCAGGTGTTTGCCGGCATCAAGAGCGCCTACGACCCCGCCACGCTGGTCGGCCGCCTCACGGTGATGGTCGCCAATCTGGCCCCGCGCAAGATGAAGTTCGGCATGTCCGAAGGCATGGTGCTCGCCGCCTCCGACACCACCGGCGACAACCCGGGCCTGTTCATCCTGTCCCCGGACGCCGGCGCCCAGCCCGGCATGCGGGTCAAGTGACAGCCCGACGTAAGCCGCCTGTCAGCCAACGCTTCTAGATTTTGGAACCCATGCAAGCCAACCGTTCCCCGCTTCCGCGGCTCACCCTCGCCTTCTGGGGCTGGGCGCTGCTCGACCTCGTCGGCGTGCTGATCCTCGCCCTCGGCGCCGCCTGGCTGATGGAAGGACGCGCCTCGATCCTGCCCGGCTTTCCGGCCAGCGCGATGCACGCCTGGGCGTGCGTCCTGATCGGCGGCGCGCTGCTGTTCGTCGCGGCGGTCAAGATGCTGGTGGAGGTCATGCACGCGACCTCCCGCCAGAATCAGGCCGCCAACGACGCCAAGTTCTCCTGACCCCATGCCCGCCAGGACAACCACGGACCCTTCCAACGTTATCCTGGCGGCCGCCCAAGGCGAGCCCGCCCGCCACGACGGCAGCCTGAGCGCCCGCAAGCGCTGGATCATCCAGCACCGCACCGGGCCGGGCTCACCCCCTCCGCAAGCCGCGTCTTCCGACGCATTCCGTCCCACCCCTCAATTGCGGAGGCCCCATGAAGATTTCCTTCCACCCCAAGCTCCTCGACGCCCTGCCGGGCTACGACAAGGCCCAGCTCGGCCGTGACGTCTCCGCCGGCCTGACCGTCGGCGTCCTCGCCCTGCCCCTGGCCATGGCCTTCGCCATCGCCTCGGGCATGACCCCCACCGCCGGCATCTGGACGGCCATCGTCGCCGGCTTCCTCATCTCCGCCCTGGGCGGTTCCCGGGTACAGATCGGCGGCCCCACCGGCGCCTTCATCCCCATCATCTACGGCATCGTCGTCGAGTACGGCGTGCAGAACCTCCTCGTCGCCACCATGCTGGCCGGCGCCATGCTGGTGGCGATGGGCGCCTTCCGGCTGGGCAGCCTGATCCGCTTCATCCCCAAAACCGTGGTGGTCGGCTTCACCAACGGCATCGCCGTGGTGATCTTCCTCGCCCAGATCAAGGATTTCCTCGGCCTCAAGATCGACCACCTGCCCGGCGAGTTCTTCGGCAAGATGAAGGCGCTCATCACCCACCTTGATACGCTGGACATCCCCACCGTCACGCTGTCGGTCGCCTCGATCGTCGTGCTGCTGTCGTGGAACCGTCTCGCCGCGCGATTCAAGCCCCTGGCCCGCCTGCCCGGCCCGCTGGGCGTGCTGGTGGTGGCCACCGTGGCCAACGCCCTGTTCCACTTTCCGGTCGAAACCATCGGCAGCCGCTTCAACGGAATTCCCCAGCAACTGCCGGGCTTCGCGTTGCCCGAGCTGTCCCTCGAAACCCTCGGCAAGCTGATCTCCCCGGCGCTCACCATCGCGCTGCTGGGCGCCATCGAATCGCTGCTGTCGGCCCGCGTGGCCGACGCCACCATCGAGGACCGCCACGACCCCAACCAGGAGCTCATCGCCCAGGGCATCGCCAACCTGGCCGCACCACTGTTCGGTGGATTCGCCGCCACCGGCGCCATTGCCCGCACCGCCACCAACGTGCGTACCGGCGGCCGCAGCCCGATCGCCGGGATGGTGCATGCCCTGGTGCTGCTGGCGGTGGTGCTGGTGTTCGCGCCTTTTGCGACGCACATACCGCTCGCCACCCTGTCGGCCATCGTCGTGGTGGTTGCCATCAACATGGGCGAATGGCACGAATTCCGCGAGCTGGGCCGCTACGCGCTCACCTACCGGACGATCATGCTCACCACCTTCTTCACCACGGTGCTGTTCGATCTCACCCTGGCGGTCGAGCTGGGCATGGTGCTGGCGGCGCTGTTCTTCATCTACCGGATGTCCAACCTCACCCGCATCGAGCGCCTGCCGCTGGCCGAGCTGTCGATGCTGCCAGGCTTCCTCTACCCGGACGGCTCGCCCCGGGTCGTGGCCTACTCGATCTACGGCACGCTGTTCTTCGGCGCCATCAACAAGCTCGAAACCCTCCTCGACCCGGCCGAGCGCCACCCGGAGGTGGTGATCCTCGAGCTCAACCACCTGGTCAGCCTCGACACCACCGGCCTCGAAGGGCTCGAGAGCCTCAGCAAGAGCCTCCACAAGCGCGGCTGTGCGCTGCTCCTGTGCAACCTCAACCCCCAGCCCGAATCGCTGATCACCCGCTCGGGCTTCGTGGACGAGATCGGCCCCAACAACATCTGCGGCGACATCTACGGCGCCCTGGCCCGCGCCCGCGACCTGCTGCCCAAGTTCATCGATGAAGACAACCTCTGAGCCCACCGCCCGCCTCCTGCGCATCCACGGCCTCGTCCAGGGCGTGGGCTACCGCAACGCGCTGCAGGCCCAGGCCACCCGGCTGGGGCTCGCCGGCTGGGTGCGCAACCGCAGCGACGGCACCGTCGAGGCCCTCGTCGCCGGCCCGGCCGACGCAGTCGAGGCGCTCATCGAATGGTCGCGCCGGGGCCCGCCGGCGGCGCGGGTCAGCCACGTGGACGACGCGCCAGCCGCCCCGCCGACGCACACCACTTTCATACGGGAAACAACGTACTAAAGCCTGGCCGTCTCGTGCCGAAATGGTTCTAGAATGCAGATGGCAAGTATTCGCCCTTTTGCTCGACGAACCCTATCGACACCGTACAGACCGTGCCCACGCCCTTGCTCACTCAACCGGCAGTCAACCGGGACAACTCCATGTCCCTGTTCGACCACCTGCCCGCGCTGATATGGCGATCCGGCCTGAACGCAAAGTGCAACTACTTCAACCAGACTTGGCTCAATTTCACCGGCCGCAGCTTTGAACAGGAGTTTGGCGACGGCTGGACCACCGGCGTCCACCCCGAGGATTTCGACCGCTGCGTCAGCACCTATCTCGAACACTTCGCGGTCCGCACGCCCTTCGAGATGGAGTACCGCCTGCGCCGCCACGACGGCGAATACCGCTGGATCATCGACACCGGCCGGCCGATCTTCGACGCGGACGGAGAATTCGTCGGCTACATCGGCTCCTGCCTCGACATCACCGACCGGCGCAATACCGAAGCCGAACTGCGCGAGCGGGAAACCCGCCTGGGCACCCTCCTCGCGTCGATGGGTGAAGGCGTGGTCATGCGCGATGCCAGCGGAAGGCTCCTCGCCCACAACGTCGCCGCCTGCGAGATCCTCGGCCTGTCCTCCGACCAGCTCCACGACTGGAGCGCCCTGGAGACGCTCATCACCTACCTCGACGAGGACGGCACGCCGCTCGAGCCCAACAACACCCCGTCGGCCCGCGCCCTGCGCTCGGGCCTGCCCCAGGCCGGCATGCTCGGCATCGACCGCGCCGACGGCAGCCGGCGCTGGCTGTGGAGCAACGCGGTGCCGCTCTTCGAGGACGACGATCCCGCCGCCCCGGTACGCGGCGTGGTGACCACCATCGCCGACATCACCGTCCGCCGCACCCACGAAGAGCAATCGCGCCTCGCCTGGACGGTGTTCCAGAACAGCGTCGAGGCGATCATCGTCACCGACGCCGACGAGCGCATCCTGTCCGTCAACCGGGCCTTCACCGACGTCACCGGCTACACCGCCGAGGAAGCCATCGGCCAGACGCCCCGCCTGCTGTGCTCCGGCCACCACGACAAGGCCTTCTACGAAGCCATGTGGCGGGACATCAACATCATGGGCTTCTGGCAGGGCGAGATCCACGACCGGCGCAAGAACGGCACCTTCTATCCCTCGTCCCTGTCGATCAGCGCCGTTCGCAACAAGGTCGGGCGGGTCACCCACTACGTGGCGGTGCTGTCCGACATCACCGAGCGCAAGGCGTCGGAAGCGCGCATCGCCTTCCTCGCCCAGCACGACCCGCTCACCGGCCTGCCCAACCGCACCCTCCTGCGCGACCGCCTCGACCAGGCCCTGGCCAGCGCCACCCGTCACGGCAAGCGCATTGCGCTGATGTTCCTGGATCTCGACCGCTTCAAGACGATCAACGACTCCCTCGGCCACATGATCGGGGACCGCCTGCTGCAGGGTGTCGCCCAGCGCCTCACCAGCTGCGTGCGCGAGACCGACACCGTGAGCCGCCAGGGGGGCGACGA
Organism: Zoogloea oryzae; assembly: GCF_030161255.1. Classification (NCBI taxonomy): domain Bacteria; kingdom Pseudomonadati; phylum Pseudomonadota; class Betaproteobacteria; order Rhodocyclales; family Zoogloeaceae; genus Zoogloea; species Zoogloea oryzae. Next base: position 20,313 of record NZ_BSPX01000027.1, on the reverse strand, counting down.
GTTCCTGATCGTGCTCACCGACGTGGACGTGCCCGACGACGCGGCGCGGGTGGCCGAAAAGATCCTCGACCTGCTCGGCCCGCCATTCGACGTGGACGGGCAGCAGCTCGGCACCTCGTTCTCCATCGGCATCGCCCTCTACCCCGAGGATGGCAACAGCGTCGAGCTGCTGATGAAGAACGCCGACACCGCCATGTACCACGCCAAGGAGAGCGGCCGGAACACCTACCGCTTCTTCGACGAGGCGATGAACGTCAACGCTCTGGAGCGCCTGCACCTGGAAAATGGCCTGCGCCACGCCCTGGCCCAGGAGGAATTCCAGCTCTTCTACCAGCCGCAGGTTGACCTGATGAGCGGCCGGATCATCGGCGTGGAGGCGCTGCTGCGCTGGTTCAGCGGCGTGATGGGGGGCATCTCGCCGGCACGTTTCATCCCCCTTGCCGAAGAATGCGGGCTGATCGTGCCAATCGGCGAATGGGTGCTCGGCACAGCCTGCCGTCAGGCGGTCGCCTGGCAGGATGCGGGCTTTCCGCCGATGCCAGTGGCAGTCAATCTGTCGGCGCTGCAGTTCCGCCGCAGCGACATCGTGGCGAGCGTGGCCGCGGCGCTGGCGGCCAGCGGGCTCGACGGCCGCTGGCTCGAACTGGAGCTCACCGAATCCCTGCTGATGCAGTCCGGCCCGGATGTTTCCGCCACCCTCGCGCGGCTCAAGGCGCTGGGGGTGCGCCTGTCGATCGACGATTTCGGTACGGGTTATTCGAGCCTGGCCTACCTCAAGCGCTTCCCGGTGGACCGGCTGAAGGTGGACCAGAGCTTCGTGCGGGATCTGACCGACGATCCAGACGACGCCACCATCGTGCGGGCGATCATCCAGCTGGGCCACAGCCTGCACCTCGAGGTGATCGCCGAAGGCACCGAAACCCCCGAGCAGATGGCATTCCTGCTCCGCGAAGGCTGCTCCGCCGCCCAGGGCTATCTGTTCAGCCCGCCCCTGCCCGCCGATGCGGTGACGGGGCTGCTGGAGGCCGGGAGCCTGCCGGCCACGCCGATCAGGCCGCTGTAAAGGCGCCCTTCATCTCGGCCAGGTAGCCGGCAACGCCCGGCTCGCCCTCGGCCGGCGCCCACTGGCCCCACTCGGCGGGCAACGGCACCGCGTAGGGGCCGGCCTTGATCTCGATGAACACCGTGCCGCTCTCCAGCGCGACGATGCTGTGGAACACCCCGGCCGGCACGTGAAAGCCGAACGAGCCGGCTTCGGGGGCGATCACCCGCGCCTCCAGCAACTTGCCCTCCCCATCGAACACCAGCGCCCCGATCCGACCGCGCAGCGGGATGATGGTCTCGGACTTGTTGGGGTCGAGATGGCAGTGGGGCCGCACGTAGGAATCCGGCTCGATGGCCACCAGCAGGCGGTGGGCCGGCTCGGTGGATTCGAGATGGAGGTTGTGGTGGCTGCGCAGGCGCGGCACCGAACGGGCCTTGGCGACCAGTTCGTCGAGGAGGGAGGCGTCGAGAAAGCAGTTGCTCATGAGTAGATCACTTCAACGGAATCGGGGGGGAGCCATTCGCGCAGGCTTTCCAGCAGGCGGTCGTCGGGGCGCACGCGCCAGCCCGGGCCGAGGGGGAAGTCGGCCTCGGCCTCGGCGTTGCGGTAGCGCACGCGGATCGGGCACTCGCCTTCGCGGAAAGGGGCGAGCATGGTCTGCAGGCGCTCGGCCGCCGCGATGGCACCACCGGCCTGGCCCACTTCGCCGTTGAGCCTGAGCTGCAGGGCGCGGGCAAAGCGGCCGCGGGCCTCGCCGAGGGTCATCAGGCGGTCGGCGACGATGCGCAGGCCACCGGGGCCGGAGAAGTCGTCGGGGCTCACCTTGGCGTCGACGATCAGCACCTCGTCCACCACGATGCGATCCCGGTTGTTGTCGAAGGTCTCCGAGAACACCGACACCTCCCGGGGCGTGGTGCCGTCGTCGAGCAGCACGAAGGCGATCTTGCCCCGGGCGGTCATCTTGGCGCGCACTTCCATCACCACGCCGGCCAGAGTGACGAGATCCTTCGACGGCTCGACGTGAGCCAGGGTGCGCCGCACGAAGCGCCGCACCTCGGGCTTGAAGGCATTGAAGGGGTGGCCGGAGAGGAAGAAGCCGATCGCCAGCTTTTCTTCCTTCAGGCGCTCGCGCTCGCCCCACGGCCGCACCTTGACGTAGTCGGCCATCGGCGGGGCTTCCATGCCGGGCATGTCGAACAGGCCGCTTTGCATGGCGTTGGCGGCGATCTGCTCGGCGGCCTCCATGGCGATGCCCACCGACGCCAGCAGCTTGGCCCGGTCGGCCGGCTGCACGGGGTCGATGGTGTCGAAGGCGCCGGCGCGGATCAGGGCTTCGATCACGCGGCGGTTGGCCATCCGCTTGTCCACCCGGCAGGCGAAGTCGAACAGATCCTTGAACGGCCCCGCCTCGCGGGCAGCGAGGATGGCCCGCACCGCCGGCTCGCCCACGCCCTTCACGGCGCCCAGGCCGTAGCGGATCGTCTTCGAGTCGGTGGGCACGAAGCGGTAGTCGGACTGGTTCACATCCGGCGGCAGCACCTTGATGCCGTTGGCGATCGTGTCTTCGTAGAAGATCTTGATCGTGTCGGTGTTGTCCAGGTCGGCCGACATGGTGGCCGCCATGAAGGCCGAGCAGTGATACGCCTTGAGCCACGCGGTGTGGTAGGTGACCACCGCGTAGGCTGCCGTGTGCGACTTGTTGAAGCCGTACTCGGCAAACTTGGTCATCAGGTCGAAGAGCTGCTCGGCCAGCGCCGGGTCGTAACCCTTCTGGCGGGCACCCGCGGCGATGGTCTCCCGGTGCTTGGCCATCTCCTCGGGCTTCTTCTTGCCCATTGCCCGGCGCAGCATGTCGGCGCCGCCCAGGGTATAGCCCCCGATGATCTGGGAGATCTGCATCACCTGCTCCTGGTACACGATCACCCCGTAGGTGGGCGACAGGCAGGCGGTGAGATCCGGGTGGAAGTAGTCGATGGCCTGCTGGCCTTTTTTACGCAGGATGAAGTCGTCCACCATCCCCGAGCCCAGCGGGCCCGGACGGTAGAGCGCCAGCACGGCGATGATGTCTTCGAAGCGGTCGGGCGCGAGCTTCTTGAGCAGCTTCTTCATGCCTTCCGATTCCACCTGGAAGATCGCCGTGGTGTTGGCGTCCCGGAGGATCTGGTAGGCGGCCTGGTCTTCGAAGCCCAGGCTCATGAGATCGGGCTTCGAGCCGGTGAGGCGCTCGACGTAATCGAGCGCCAGCTCGATGATGGTGAGGTTGCGCAGGCCCAGGAAGTCGAACTTCACGAGGCCGACGGCTTCCACGTCGTCCTTGTCGAACTGGGACACCGGCGTGGCGTCCTCGCCGTCGGCGATGTAGAGCGGACAGAAATCGGTGAGCTTGCCCGGCGCGATCAGCACGCCGCCGGCGTGCATGCCGACGCCGCGGGTGAGGCCTTCGAGCGGCTCGGCGAGGCTCCAGAGCTCCTGGATCGACTCGCCGTCGTTGCCGTCGGCCATCAGCTCGTTGATCTGCGGCTCCTGCTCGCGGGCGTCGGCCAGCGACAGGGGCTTGTTCTGCACCACCGGGATCAGCTTGGAGAGCCGGTCGCACAGGCCGTAGGGCAGATCCAGCACGCGACCCACGTCGCGCACCACGGCCTTGGAGGCCATCGTGCCGAAGGTGGCGATCTGGCTCACCGCGTCCTTGCCGTAGCGCTCGCGCACGTATTCGATCACACGGTAGCGGTTGTCCTGGCAGAAGTCGATGTCGAAGTCGGGCATCGACACCCGCTCGGGGTTGAGGAAGCGTTCGAACAGCAGCGCGTAGGCGAGCGGATCGAGGTCGGTGATCTTGAGGGAGTACGCCACCAGCGAGCCCGCGCCGGAGCCCCGCCCCGGGCCCACCGGCACGCCGTTGTTCTTGGCCCACTGGATGAAGTCCGCCACGATCAGGAAGTAGCCCGGAAAGCCCATCTGGACGATGGTGTCGGTCTCGAACTTGAGGCGGTCCTCGTAGCGCTGGCGCTGGGCCTCGCGCTCGTCCGGGTGCGGGTAGAGCTGGACGAGGCGCTCCTCGAGGCCGGCCTTGGCTTCCTGCACCAGGAAGTCGTCGAGGCTCATGCCGTCGGGCGTCGGGAACAGCGGCAGGAAGTTCTTGCCCAGCTGCACGGTGAGCGAGCAACGGCGGGCGATCTCGACGCTGTTCTCCAGCGCCTCGGGGATGTCGGCGAACAGCGCCGCCATCTCGTCCTGGGTCTTGAAGTACTGCTGCTCGGTGAAATCCTTGGGCCGGCGCTTGTCGGCCAGCACGTAGCCTTCGGCGATGCACACCCGGGCCTCGTGGGCCTTGAAATCCTCGGGCCGGATGAACTGGATCGGGTGGGTGGCGACCACCGGCAGGTTGAGGCGCGACGCCAGCTGGACGGCCTCGCGGATGTAGGTCTCGGTGCCCGGATGGCCGGCGCGCTGCAGCTCGATGTAGAACGAATCCGGGAAACGCCGGGCCCAGTCGGCGGCCAGGCTCTCGGCCATCTGCATGTTGCCGTTGGCCAGCGCGTGCCCCACGTCGCCGTCCTTGGCACCCGACAGGCAGATGAGGTCGGACGCGGCTTCGGCGGTCAGCCATTCACGGCGGATCTCGGCGCGGCCGCGATACTTGTTCTCCATGAAGGCCAGGGTCAGCAGCTCGCACAGCTGGCCGTAGCCCTTGCGGTTCTTGCAGATCAGCAGGACGCGGGACGGCTTGTCGCGATCGGCCGCGTTGGTGATCCAGACGTCGCAGCCGATGACCGGCTTGAGGCCCTTGCCGCGGGCGCCCTTGTAGAACTTGACCATCCCGAACAGGTTGGCCAGATCGGAGATGCCCAGCGCCGGCATGCCGTCGGCGACGGCGCGGGCAATGGCGGAATCCACCTGCGCGATCCCGTCGGAGATCGAATACTCGGTGTGGAGGCGCAGATGGATGAAACGGGGGGAGTGGGATTCAGGCATCCCGGGATTTTACCTTCCGGCCGGCCGCCGGTTGACCCCCGCGGCGAGATTTCCCGACTAGCGGCCGGCGGCCTCCACCGACTTGCGCAGGCGCATCTGCAGCAGGATGTTGTCGGCCTGCACCTGCAGGGTGCGCGAGCGCTCGATCCACACCGCCTGATGGGTTTCGATGGCCTGGGCCAGCGCCTTCAGGGCGTCGCGGCGGGTGGTGGCGTAGTGCACCAGCTCGTCGCGCTGCCATTCGTAGTCGTCCGGCGCCTCGCGCCACGACAGGGCGGTGATCGCCCGGTCCCAGCGGGGGATGAAGTCGTGCTCCAGCTTGTCGAGGGCCGCCGCCTCGGTGATCCGCTTCTGGCGCATGGCGTCCATCAGCGCGGCCTGCTCGCGCAGGAGCTCCTGCTCTTCCAGGGCAAACTGGCGGATCGTCTGCTGGTAGGCCGAACCGATCTCGAAATTGCGCACCACCTGGGGCGACTCCTTCCACAGCCAGCTGCCCAGCGCCGCCGCCAGCAGCAGCCCGCCCAGCACCTGGGGCGCAAGCCAGCGCACGGGCTTAGGCGACACCAGCGGCTCGGCGAAGGCCGCGCCCAGCAGCAGCCCGCCCACCAGGCCGCCCAGGTGGGCGGCGTTGTCGATGCCCGGAATCGAGAAGCCGGCAAACAGCGAGTAACCGATGAAGCCCAGGGTGCCCGAGCGCATCTCGCGGAACACCTCGGCGGGCACCGACCCCCGCTGACGCAGCAGGTAGGCCAGCAGCGCGCCATACACGCCGAAGATCGCCCCGGACGCACCGACGCTCACCGGGCCCGGCTTCCACCACAGGCTGGCCGCATTGCCCAGCAGGCCGGCGATCACGTAGATGGTCAGGAAACCCCACCGCCCGAACAGCCGCTCAACCACCTGCCCGGCCTGGTGCAGCGCCAGCATGTTGAGCCCCACGTGGAGCAGCCCGCCGTGCAGGAAGAGCGCGGTGAAGAAGCGCCACCCCTCACCCTGCTGGACCAGCGGGGCGAAGTTGCCGCCAAACCGGATCAGCAGATCGGGCGGGATCTGCATGGGATTCACCGCCGCGATGGCCAGCGCCGCAAAGACGACCGAATTGATCACCACCAGCGCACGGGTCACGTCGGCCCGGGGCACCCGGGAGAACAGAACGTTGATGAAAGTGTCGTAGTTCAAGAGGGAAGGAGATTGCAGAGGGAAGCCCGGATTATACGCAGCCGGGCGACGACGCAATCCCGACTTCTCGGCGCGACCGCCCGTGGCCCTGCAGCCGCCCTGCGGCATCCAGGCTCCGCTGCACTGCCAAGTACAGGTAGAATCGCGAAAATGTGACCACAAAAAGCCAATAATGTCGCACCGGGCACCATGATCCACGTCCTCAAGCACGTCGAATCCATCACCCAACATCGAGACAGGGCCTTGCTTGAGCTAGGCGTCGCGTCAGCGTTGTTCGAGCTGGTCAAGGCCCGCGAGGTCAATCTTCACAAGATCGTCGGGGATGGCGATGCCCGCGCCCTCGAACAGGTCACCCACGTGGGCAGTGACGGGGTTCGCTACGCGACCGAAGCCGAGATCGACGACCCCCAGCCCATCGGCACCCGGCCGGAGATCCTTGCCTGCGTCGAGAACTCGCAGATCGTGCGACGGGAGCTCAAGGAAACCGGCGCCTACATCCACTGTTTTCCGATCAGCGTCGACCGGCGCGTGCTGGGCGTGCTCGAAGTCTCCTGCGACCGCCCCCTGTCCGAAGACGACCTGGGCACCGCCGAAGGTTTTCTCGGCCTCTACCGCAACTACCTGAGCCTGCTGGACTACAGCGAGCGGGACACCCTCACCGGGATGCTCAACCGCAAGACCTTCGACGAGAGCCTGTCGAAGATCCTCGCCGGCATGGCCGCGATGCAGGCCGCCGAAAACGATCCGTCCGCCGTCCGTCGCCGGCGCCAGCAGGAAGACGGCAACCACTGGCTGGCGGTGGTCGACGTGGACCACTTCAAGCGCATCAACGATCACTTCGGCCACCTGTACGGCGACGAGGTGCTGATCCTCCTCGCCCGCATCATGCGCGAGAGCTTCCGTCACCAGGACAAGTTGTTCCGTTTTGGCGGCGAGGAGTTCGTCGTCACCCTGCGGGCGATGTCGGAGGACGAGGTGCGCACCGCCCTCGAACGCTTCCGCACCGCCGTCGAGAACTACGTTTTCCCGCAGGTCGGGCAGGTCACGGTGAGCGCCGGCTACACCCACATCAGCGCATCCGACACCATCCCGGAGATCGTCGGCCGGGCCGACGAGGCGCTTTACGTGGCCAAGGAAAACGGCCGCAACCAGATCGCCAGCTACGAAGCGGCCCTCCGCGCGGGCAAGGTCGCCGTGCGCGACAAGCCCGACAACGACATCGAGCTGTTCTGAGCGGGCCGGGCGGCCCGCGTCACCTTCAGCGGCCCGCCGCCTGGGCGGGCAGATCCTTCAGCGCCTGCTTGCGCTCGCCCTCGGCGGCGAAGATCAGCGCCTGCTGCTCATCGGTGAGCGGCGCCTTCAGGTCACGTTCCAGCGAGTTGTAGATCCGCGCCAGACGGTCGGTGAGACGGCCCTTGGCGGGGATCGCGCGCACCACCTGATCGTGGCTGGCGCCGGTGATGCTCATCACCTTCTGGATGAAGGCCTCCTCGATGCGCCGGGTTTCGGCCTGCATGAAGGCCACCTGGCCCGGCGTCAGCACCGCGGCGGTCGGCGGAGCCGGCGGCGCAGCGCTGGCCGGAGCCAGCGGAAGGGACAGGAACAAGGCCAGGACGGCAGAAGCAGAAAGCGGGATTGCGGATTTCATGATCACGGAAGGAGGACGGTCGAGCCGGTGGTGCGCCGGGCCTCGAGTTCGCGGTGGGCGACGGCGGCATCCTTGAGCGGATAGCGCTGGTTGATCGACAGGCGGACCTGACCGGAGGCCACCACGTCGAACAGTTCATCGGACATCGCCAGCAGATCCTCGCGCCGGGCGATGTAGTGGAACAGGGTCGGACGCGTCAGGAACAGGGAGCCCATCTTGGCGAGCAGCGCGGGCTCGAAAGCCGGCACCGGCCCCGAGGCATTGCCGAAGGTGACCATCACCCCCAGCGGCCGCAGGCAGGCCAGGGAATCCATGAACGTGTCCTTGCCGATGGAATCGTAAACCACCGGCACGCCTTCACCCGCGGTAATTTCACGGACGCGCGCCGAAACCGGTTCGCGGGTGTAGATGATCGTGTGATCGCAGCCGTGCTGCCGGGCGATCTCGGCTTTCTCGTCGGAGCTCACGGTGCCGATCACGGTGGCGCCCAGGGCCTTGGCCCACTGGCAGACGATCAGCCCCACTCCACCCGCGGCGGCGTGGATCAGGATGGTATCGCCGGGCTGGACCCGGTAGGTGCGACGCAGCAGGTACTGGGCGGTGAGCCCCTGCATCATCATCGCCGCGCCCTGCTCGAAGCTCAGGCTGTCGGGCAGATTGACCAGCAGGCTGGCCGCGATGTTGCGGCTTTCGGAATACGCACCGAGGGGGCCGCCCACGTAGGCAACCCGGTCGCCGGGCACGAACTCCACCACACCCTCGCCGACGGCTTCGATGACGCCCGCCGCTTCCTGGCCGAGGCCGGACGGCAGCGTCAGCGGGTAAAGCCCGGAGCGGTGATAGGTATCGATGTAATTGACGCCGACCGCCTCATGGCGGATGCGAACTTCGCCGGCAGCTGGCGGCGGCAGGTCGGCCTCGACCCATTGCAGGACGTCGGGGCCGCCGATGCGGTCGAAACGGATCAGATGAGTCATGGCGTCACCTCGCAGGACATCGTGGGCCACGATTGTACCGGAGGTGAGCGTCTGCCGCCCCCGGCGGGCATGGGCACAAGGCCATGCCCGCCGGAGGACGGGCTCCGCTGGATCAGTTGCCTTCGCGCTGCTCCATGGCGTCCACCACCGCCAGGGCGGTGATGTTCACCAGCCGGCGCACAGACGCCGACGGGGTCAGGATGTGCACCGCGCGGGCGCTACCGAGGAGGATCGGCCCCACCGACACGCCATCGCCGTGGGCAACCTTGAGCAGGTTGAAGGCGATGTTGGCGGCGTCGAGGTTGGGCATCACCAGCAGGTTGGCTTCGCCGTGGAGGGTCGAATCCGGGTGCAGACGCTCGCGGATCTCGTGGGACAGGGCCGAGTCGCCGTGCATCTCGCCGTCGCACTGCAGGTCCGGCGCCTTGACGCGCAGGATGTCGCGGGCTTCGCGCATGCGGCGGGACGAGGTGGACCGGGCGCTGCCGAAGTTGGAGTGGGACAGCAGGGCCACCTTCGGCTCGATGCCGAAACGCTTCAGCTCGTCGGCCGCCATCACCGCGATCTCAGCGGCGTCCTCGGCGCTCGGCATCTCGTTCACGTAGGTGTCGGTGATGGCCAGCACGCGCTGGGGCAGCAGCAGGATGTTCATCGCTGCGTACAGGCTGGCACCGTTCTTCAGGCCGATCAGGTTCTGGACGTGCTCGAAGTGGTGGTCGTAGGAGCCGGTGGTGCCGCACACCAGGGCGTCGGCGTCGCCGCGACGCAGCAGCATGCAGCCGATCAGGGTGGTGTCGGAGCGCAGGGCTTCGCGGGCGGAGTCCGGCGTGACGCCATCGCGGCCCATCAGGCGGTAGTACTCCTGCCACAGCTCGCGGTAGCGGCTGTCGGATTCCACATTCACCACATCGAAGTCGCGGCCGGACTTGAGGTTGAGGCCGAACTTCTCGATGCGCATGTCGATGACCGCCGGACGGCCGATGAGGATCGGGCGGGCCAGGTTCTCATCGACCACGGCACGCACGGCGCGCAGCACGCGCTCGCTCTCGCCTTCCGCGTAGAGCACGCGCTTCTTGTCGGCGGGGATGCGCTTGGCGGTGGAGAACACCGGCTTCATGATGATGCCGGACTGGTACACGAACTCGGTCAGGCTCTGGACGTAGGCGTCCATGTCGATCTTGCGCGTGGCCACGCCGGAGTCGATGGCGGCCTGGGCCACGGCCGGGGCGATCTTGACGATCAGGCGCGGATCGAAGGGCTTGGGGATCAGGTAGTTCGGGCCGAACGACAGATCGGCGCCGCCGTAGGCCTGGGCCACCACGTCGGACTGCTCGGCTTCGGCCAGCTCGGCGATGGCCTTCACGCAGGCGAGCTTCATCTCTTCGTTGATCGTCGTGGCGCCGGCATCGAGGGCACCGCGGAAGATGAACGGGAAGCACAGCACGTTGTTCACCTGGTTCGGGTAATCCGAACGGCCGGTGGCGATGATGGCGTCGGGGCGGACTTCCTTGGCCAGCTCCGGCATGATTTCCGGGGTCGGGTTGGCCAGCGCGAAGATCAGCGGCTTGTCGGCCATACCCTTGACCATCTCGGGCTTGAGCACGCCGGCGGTCGAGAGGCCGAGGAACACGTCGGCACCGACCATCGCGTCGGCGAGGGTGCGGAATTCGGTGTTCTGAGCGTAACGGGCCTTGGTCGGCTCCATCTTCTCGTCACGGCCCACATAGATCACGCCCTTCGAGTCGCACACGAAGACGTTCTCGCGCTTGATGCCGAGGCCGCACCACAGCTCCAGGCAGGCGATCGCCGCGGCGCCGGCGCCGGAACACACCACCTTCACTTCGTCGATCTTCTTGCCGACCACCTTGAGGCCGTTGAGCATCGCGGCGGCGGAGATGATGGCGGTGCCGTGCTGGTCGTCGTGGAAGACCGGGATCTTCATCCGCTCGCGCAGCTTCTGCTCGATGTAGAAGCACTCGGGCGCCTTGATGTCCTCGAGGTTGATGCCGCCGAGGGTGGGCTCGAGGGCGGCGATCATGTCGATCAGCTTGTCCGGGTCGTTCTCGGCGAGTTCGATGTCGAACACGTCGATGTTGGCGAACTTCTTGAAGAGGCAGCCCTTGCCTTCCATCACCGGCTTGGCGGCCAGCGGGCCGATGTTGCCCAGGCCCAGCACCGCGGTGCCGTTGGTGACCACGGCCACCAGGTTGCCGCGGGAGGTGTATTCCTGCGCGTCGGCCGGATCGGCCACGATGGCGTCACAGGCGGCGGCGACGCCAGGGGAGTAGGCCAGCGCCAGGTCGCGCTGGTTGGTCAGGCCCTTGGTCGGCACCACCGAAATCTTGCCGCGGGTCGGGCTACGGTGGTACTCGAGGGCGGCGGCGATGAAATCCTTGTCCATGTTCTATCTCTACCAAAAAAAATGGTCCGACCCCTCCCCGCAAGGCAAACGGCCAAGCGGGCAAGGAGCGCTAACCCTGCTGCACACGGAAGTCTGTAAGCGTCTTGGATGCCCCGAAGTGGGCATTTGCATGGTCTGACGGCCGGGTGCGATTGACGCCTGCGCCTGGCCGGAGTTCCGCCGCCGGGAGGGGGCGACGAAGACTGCAGATTATTCTTGTCGGGCGAGTTTAACCGACGAGGCGCATTTTCGCACCCCTCGTAATTAGGGCGGACCCGCATTGCGTGGCACAATCGCGCCCAGTCATAACACTGGCACCAAAGATCAGAGGGAAGAGACGATGCGACGAGTGGTGTTCAACCAGAAGGGCGGCGTGGGCAAATCCACCATCACCTGCAACCTCGCGGCGATCAGCGCCGCCAACGGCCTGCGCACGCTGGTGGTGGATCTGGACCCGCAGGGCAACTCCACCCACTATCTGCTCGGCAACGGCGCCGAGAACGCCGACGACACCATCGCCGGGCTCTTCGAGCAAACGCTGAACTTCAAGTTCAACCCCAAGAAGACCGCCGAGTTCGTCCAGCCGACGCCCTTCGCCAACCTGTCGATCCTGCCGTCCCACCCGGATCTCGAAGAGCTGCAAGGCAAGCTCGAATCCCGCTACAAGATCTTCAAGCTGCGCGACGCGCTCGATGAGCTCGCCGACGACTTCGACGCGGTGTTCATCGACACCCCGCCGGCCCTCAACTTCTTCACCCGCTCGGCGCTGATCGCCACCCGGCTGTGCCTGATCCCCTTCGACTGCGACGACTTCTCGCGCCGGGCGCTCTACGCGCTGCTCGAGAACGTCCAGGAGATCAAGGCCGACCACAACCGCGATCTGGAGGTTGAAGGCATCGTCGTCAATCAGTTCCAGCCCCGCGCCAGCCTGCCGCAAAAGCTGGTGCAGGAGCTCATCGACGAAGGCCTGCCGATCTTCAAGACCTACCTGTCCAGCTCGATCAAGATCCGCGAAAGCCACGAGCAGGCCAAGCCGATGATCCACCTCGACCCGAAGCACAAGCTGGCCCAGGAATTCAGCGCCCTGCACGCCGAGCTGCGCCGGTGATTTCACGGCGCCGGCACCCGGCGCCGTGACATTTCTTTCACCCCGCAACCTTCCGCCACAGCGCGGGGCACTCAAAACGGATAAGCTGCGCCCGGTCGACTCAAGGGCGCGGCACCGCCCCCCACGCACGCATGCTGTTCAATTCGTATTCCTTCCTGCTGGCCTACCTGCCGGTCACGCTGCTCGGCTTCTTCATCCTGGGCCGCATCGGCAAACAGGCCGGCGCGGCCTGGCTGGCCGCCAGCTCGCTGTTCTTCTACGCCTGGTGGGATTACCGCTACCTGGCCCTGCTGCTCGCCTCGATCTGCGCCAACTACCTGGCCGGCAGCTACATCGCCCGCCGCGCCGGCACCGCCGAGGGACGCCGGGTGCTCACCCTGGCGGTGATCGTCAATCTGGTGCTGCTGGGCTACTACAAGTACGCCGACTTCTTCCTCTCCAGCGCCAACGCCCTGCTGGGCACCGACTGGCCGATCCTCGGGATCATCCTGCCCATCGGCATCTCGTTCTTCACCTTCACCCAGATCGCCTTCCTCGCCGACGCCTACGCCGGCAAGGTCACCGAATACCGCTTCATCTACTACGTGCTGTTCGTCACCTACTTCCCGCACCTCATCGCGGGCCCGGTGCTGCACCACAAGGAGATGATGCCGCAGTTCGACGAGGACCGTAATTACCGCCCTCACGCGGCCAACTTCGCCGTCGGCCTCACCATCTTCGCCATCGGCCTCGCCAAGAAGGTGCTGATCGCCGACAGCCTCGCCGACTACGCCGCGCCCGTCTTTGCCCCGAATGCCGACGCCCCCACCCTGTTCAATGCCTGGGGCGGCGCGCTGGCCTACACCTTCCAGCTCTACTTCGACTTCTCGGGCTATTCCGACATGGCCATCGGCCTGTCGCGGATGTTCGGGGTGCGCCTGCCGCTCAACTTCAACTCGCCCTACAAGTCGCGCAACATCACCGAGTTCTGGCGCCGCTGGCACATGACGCTCTCGCGCTTCCTGCGCGACTACCTTTACATTCCCCTGGGAGGCAACCGCCACGGGCGCTTCCGCCGCCATTTCAACCTGCTCACCACCATGGTGCTGGGCGGCCTGTGGCACGGCGCTGGCTGGAACTTCGTGATCTGGGGCGCGCTCCACGGCGGCTTCCTGGTGGTCAATCACGCCTGGCAGGACGTCTGCCGCCGGGTGCCGGTGCATCTGCCGGCCGGCCTGGGGCGTTTTCTGGGGGTTGCCCTCACCTTCCTGTGCGTGGTGTTTGCCTGGGTTTACTTCCGCGCGCCGGATCTGGCCACCGCCAACACGCTCATCGCCGGCATGCTCGGCCAGTTTGGCGCCAGCCTGCCCGAGCCCATCCTGTCCCGCCTCGGCCCGCTCAAGGGAGTGGTGGACGGCCTCGGCATCGGCGTGAGCCTCGGCGGCGGCGCGGCCTTCGTCGAGACCTGGGCCTGGGTGATCGTCGGCGCGCTGGTGGCCTTCTTCGCCCCCAACACGCAGGAGATCATGGGCCGCTTCGACCCCGCCCTGCCCGAAGACAACCGCCACGCCCAGCCCGTGGCCCGTCGCCTGGCCTGGCAACCCAGCCGGCGCAGCGCGCTGGCCATCGGCCTGCTGTTCGCGCTGGGCGTGCTGGCCCTGTCCCGCCCCACCGAATTCCTGTACTTCCAGTTCTGATGGCTTCCCCGACGACTCCCTATTCCTGGGCCAGCTACCTGCGCTGGATGCTGGCAACCCTCGTCGCCTGCGTCGCGCTGGTGGGCGCCGTCAACGTGTTCATCGACCCGCTGGGCATCTTCGGCTCGCCGCGGATCGCCGGCCTCAGCGCCACCAAGCCCTATCTCGACCACCACCGGGAGCTCACCCGCTGGCAGGCCGCCCGCCGCCTGTGCCCCAGCGCCGGCATCTTCGGCAACTCCCGCGCCGAGATCGGCTTCGATCCCGAGCACCCGGCCTTTGCCGCCCAGGGCCTGTCGGCCTTCAACCATTCGATCCCCGGCTCCGCGGTGAGCATGGCCCTGCGCCAGTTTGGCTGGCTGCAGGCCGCCGGCTGCACGCCCAAGGTCGCGCTGATCGGCGTCGAGTTCTACGACTTCCTGGGTTCCACCAAGGCCGCCCCGCTGCCGCCAATCGACACCCCACCGGCAATCGACGGCAAGGTGCTGGCCGAAACCGTGTTCGCCATCACCGGCCTGCGGGATTCCGCCAAGACGGCCGCCCTGCAGCGCGCCCGCTACGCCGCCACCCTTACCGAGCGCGGCTTCAATCCGCTGGACAACTACATCGCCGAGGTGGACAACAGCGGCCACTACATCCTGTTCCGCCAGCGCGCCGACGAGAACGCCCGCAACTGGGGCCGCAAGGCCAAGGCCATCCAGCCCGCCGAGGGGCAATCCATCGACCAGCAGGCCCTCGACGCCCTCCTCGCCGGCATCCAGACGAGCGGCGGCAAGGCCCGGCTGGTGATCTACCCCTACCACGCCGAGATCCGCCTGATGCAGGCACGGCTCGGTCTCGCCGATCTCTTCAACGACTGGAAGCGCATGGTCGTCGCCATCGCCGCGCGGCATCCGGGCGTCGAGGTGTGGGATTTCAGCGGCATCGGCCCCGAGACCCTCGAAGCCATCCCCGCCCCCGGCGACCGCAAGACCCACCTCCAGTACTTCTGGGAAGCCGGCCACTTCAAGCGCGCCCTGGGCGACAAGGTGATCGCCCGGGTGATGGGCGCATCCGACGCCGATGGCAGGTTCGGCATCCAGCTCACCCCGGACAACATCGAAAACGTGATCGCCGCCGACCGCAAGCAGCTCGACGCCCTCCTCACCACCCCGTCGCCGCTCCTCACCGAGGTGGACGACGTGGTCGGCAAACGGCGGTAAACCCGCTCATGTCGGACTAAAGTCCGACCTACAGATCGGTGGGGCTGCAACCCTCACACCCGCGAAACCCCTGTAGGTCGGACTTCAGTCCGACAGCACGGCCCAGATCAAGCACCCGGTGTCGGACTAAAGTCCGACCTACAGATCGGTGAGGCTGCAACCCGCACACCCGCGAAGCCCCTGTAGGTCGGACTTCAGTCCGACAGCACAGCCCAGATCAAGCACCCGGAGTCGGACTAAAGTCCGACCTACAGATCGGCGAGGCTGCAACCCGCATACCCGCAAAACCCCTGTAGGTCGGACTTCAGTCCGACAGCACAGCCCAGATCAAGCACCCCATACCAGACCCAAACGCCCCCTCACAGCCAAACCGCATCCCACAACGGATAATCCCCCACCCGACCGACAATCCCCGCGCGGACGGGGTTGGCGACGAGGTAACGGGCGGCGGCGCGTACATCGTCCTCCCGCCGCAGGGCGCGGTCGTGGTAGGCCGGCGCCCACACCCTGCCCCCGCTCGTGCCGTCATTGAGCGCCAGCGCGCTGCGCCCCTTGAAGCGCCGCATCAATGAGCCCAGGGTCAGCCCTTCCGGGAGCTGCACCAGCCAATGCACGTGATCCGGCATCACCACCCACGCCAGCGACAGGCCCGGATACCCCAAAGCCAGATCGTGAATCACCCTCGCCACCGCACACCCAGCCCGGAAATCCCCAAACCACGGCCGGCGGTCATGGGTGACGGTCGTCAGCAGATAGACCTGCCCCACCACCGAAACCCGGCCCTTGCGAAGATCGGAATAAGACATACGCCCGGATGAGATTGCCTGTCCTGCGGTTCAATACGGCCTGCTGGTGTGTTCTGTCGGACTAAAGTCCGACCTACAGATCGGCGAGGCTTCAACCCGCACACCCGCGAACCCCCTGTGGGTCGGACTTCAGTCCGACAGCACGGCCCAATCAAGCACCCGGTGTCGGACTAAAGTCCGACCTACAGATCGGTGAGGCTTCAACCCACATACCCGCGAAACCCCTGTAGGTCGGACTTCAGTCCGACAGCACGGCCCAATCAAGCACCCGGTGTCGGACTAAAGTCCGACCTACAGATCGGTGGGGCTGCAACCCACAAACCCGCGCAACCCCCTGTAGGTCGGACTTCAGTCCGACAGCGCGGCCCAGATCAAGCACCCGGTGTCGGACTAAAGTCCGACCTACAGATCGGTGAGGCTGCAACCCGCATACCCGCGAAACCCCTGTAGGTCGGACTTCAGTCCGACGGCGCTTCTCCGCCGTTCGACACCTTCACCTGCCCCGCGGTGGCGGATTCGATGGCGTGGCGCAGGGCAGCACGGGCTTCGTCGTCGCCGTGGATCAGGCGGACCTCCTTCGGCCAGTGGCGCATGCCGGTGACGAAGCGCACCAGCCCGGCCTGATCCGCGTGGGCGGAATAGCCGGAGACGGAATGGATGCCGGCGCGGATGTCGATGCGCTCGCCGTCGATCTCCACATAACCGCCCTTCGGCCCCCAGGTCTGGATCGCGTGGCCTGGCGTGCCGCGGGCCTGGTAGCCCACGAACAGCACGTCGTGGCGCGGGTCGTGGAGCATGGCCTTGAGATAACCCATCACCCGCCCGCCGGCGCACATGCCGCTGGCGGCGATCACGATGGCGGGCTCGCCGCTGCGGGCAAGCCTGCGCACGTTGGCCTCGTGGTCGGCGTGCTCGTCGATGGCCACCAGCTGGTCGAAGGCCAGGGGCTTGCGTCCGGCCCGCACCCGGGCCAGGGCCTCGTCGTTCCAGTAGGGCTGCAGTTCCCGGTAGAGCCGGGTGAAACGCCCGGCGAGGGGTGAATCCAGGTAGATCGGCAGCTTTGCCCAGCGCCCGGCATGGGGCCCGGGCTGGCGCTGCTCGCGGTAGAGGATGTCCTCGAATTCATACAACAACTCTTGCGTGCGGCCGATGCTGAAGGCCGGCACGATCACCGTGCCGCCGTTATCCAGCGCCTTCTCGACCACTCGCTGGAGGCGCTCCCGGCGGGCCTTGCGGTCTTCATGGAGGCGATCGCCATAGGTGCTCTCCAGCACCACCACATCCGCCGTCAATGGCGAGCGGGGCGCCGGCAGCATCGGCGCGTGGGGCGCCCCCAGATCCCCCGAGAACACCACCCGGGTCCGCCGCGCCCCAGGGCGCACGAGATCGCACTCCACATAGGCCGACCCGAGAATGTGCCCCGCCCGCTGCAGGCGGATGCCACAACTGCCATCCGGCCCCTCGAAAGCCGTCTGCCATGTATTCCAGGGCACCGGGCGGATGCGCGCCTCCACCATCCGCAGGTAACGCTCCACCAGCCGCGCGTCCCGCGTCACCCCCACCGCAAAGGCATCGGCCAGCACCACCGGCAGCAGCCGCGCCGAAGGCTCGCTGCAATAGATCGGCCCCTTGAACCCCGCCGCCAGCAACCACGGAATCCGCCCCACGTGATCGATGTGCACATGGGTGACCACCAGCGCCCGCACGGCATCCACCGGAAACGGAATCTCCAGCCTGTCGCTGGCCGAACCGCCATCGGGCGAAGTCTCGGCCCCCTGGAACAGCCCGCAGTCGATCAGCAGGCTGTGGGTGTCGTCGATGAAGAGCTGATGGCAAGAGCCGGTGACCCCATGCAGGGCGCCGTGATGAATGATGTTCGCATGCATGGCCGGGGATTCTATACCGCTGTACGGATCAACGGGAAGAGCAGACGAAAAAATCATCTCAGCTATGCTGTTTACGTATACATCATTTCAACTTCCACTTATCATCGCCGCCAATTTATAGCGAGTCGATCAGCTCGAGCACGCTGCGGCACAGCGACCAATGGTCGCGGCCAACGCCAGCCGAAGCACGCAGACGATGGTTCAGACCTTCCACCACAAGCCGCAGCGTTCCCATCCGCTCCCGCCCAAACCGCCGCACGTGCCGCCGTGCTGGCCGCGCGCCCGGCAATCATTGCAGGACATCCTGCAGCCTTTGCAGGACGTCCTGCAGCAATCCACGGACATCCGGCAATTCTCCACGGACATCCCGCCAGCGCTGCCGGACGTCCGGCAAGCGCTCACGGACATCCGGCCATCCTTGCAGCACATCCGGCAGCCGCAGCCGGACATCCAGCCATCACTCATGGACGTCCGGCTGCAGCCCAAGGACATCCGGCCAAAGCAGCAGGACGTCCTGCAATCATTCCAGGGCGTCCTGCGATCATTGCCGGACGCCTCCCCCAAAACCCGTAAAACACCGCAAAGCCTTTACTGGCGCGGGTTTCCAGCGGTTTTCGGCCTTCCGGCCGCGTAGCAATCACCTACCCACCCACAAGCAATCGGAGGAGAAGCACCATGCCCAAGAACTACTACCTGCCCAACGATGACGCCGGCCGCGCAGCGCTGCTCGAACACCTCGCCGCCCACTTGCCGGCCCTGGCTAACACTCTCGAACTCGGCGAATCCCACATCAAGCAACTTGAGGCCGACGCCGCCTCATTCAGCTATACCTTGTCGTCGCTTGAATCTGTACAGGCCACCGCCAAGCGCTGGACCGCCTACAAGAACCTGCAGCGCGACGGCGGCGAGGGCACCGCCGCGTATCCGCACGTGGCAAACCTGCCCCCAGCGGCCCCGGCCGTCCCCCACGGCATCATCCCGCGCCTCACCAGCCTGGTGGCCCGCATCAAGGCCGCCAAGAACTACTCCGACGACATCGGCAGGGAGCTCAACATCATCGGCGCCGCACAGATCGTCGATACCGACAGCGCCAAACCCATCCTCGACATCTCCAAGAAAGCCGGCCAGCCCAGCATCCAGTGGCCCAAGGGCGACGCCGACGCCATCGAGATCTGGGTGGATCGCAGCGATGAAAAGGGCTTCGGTTTCCTCACCATCGCCAACTCCACCCGCGTACCCGACAACGCCCCCCTTCCCGCCACACCGGTCACGTGGCAATACAAGGCCATCTACCGAGTGAAAGACAACCGGGTTGGCGAATGGAGCGACGTGGTGAGCATCACCGCAGGCGGCTGATCCGACGGCCAAGGTAGAACGAATGTCGGACTAAAGTCCGACCTACAGATCGTTGAGGCTTCAACCCACACCCCCGCGACACCCTGTAGGTCGGACTTCAGTCCGACACCATCGCAACGGAACGTCCCCTCAGACCGGCCCGGCGCCCCAAAAGAAAAACGGGCAGCCAAAGCCGCCCGCCCTGCCAACCGCCCATCCCTGCTCGTCGAACTCCATTTCAACGGCACCGCCCAGATCGCGCTCCGCGTGTCGGACTGAAGTCCGACCTACAGATCGGAAGGGCACCAACCCACACCCCCGCAACACCCTGTAGGTCGGACTTCAGTCCGACACCAGCGCCACGGAACACACATGCAGACCGGCCCGGCGCCCCAAAAGAAAAACGGGCAGCCAAAGCCGCCCGCCCTGCCAACCGCCCATCCCTGCTCGTCGAACTCCATTCCAACGGCACCACCCAGATCACGCTCCGCGTGTCGGACTGAAGTCCGACCCACAGATCGGAAGGGCACCAACCCACACACCCACGACACCCTGTAGGTCGGACTTCAGTCCGACACCATCGCCACGGAACACACACGCAGACCGGCCCGGTGCCCCAAAAGAAAAACGGGCAGCCAAAGCCGCCCGCCAAGCCAACCGCCCATCCCTGCTCGTCGAACTCCATTCCAACGGCACCGCCCAGATCACGCTCCGCGTGTCGGACTGAAGTCCGACCTACAGATCGGAAGGGCACCAACCCACACGCCCGCGACATCCTGTAGGTCGGACTTCAGTCCGACAACACGGCCCCAGCGCCCCCATTTGCAAGAAGTCCGCCCCCAACCCAAACACCCTCATCCGGCGTGCAGTTCGTCACGGCGAAAGGGCGTTTGCGAAGGCCCACCCTCCGCTTTAAACAGCAAGCAACGCCCATGACGCTACAATCCCGTTTTCATTTTTTAACACCGAAAGCCAGCTCATGTTCGTCCCCGCCCCCGAGATCTTCAAGGCCTATGACATCCGCGGCATCGTCGACAAGACGCTGACCGCCGAAGCCGTGCGCGCCATCGGCCAC